>SXIZ01000292.1 GCA_005779525.1 Methylococcaceae bacterium | reverse complement strand
CCGATAAATACTGCGGTGCTCGACGCGGTAAACGGGATTAAAACACGTTACTGATTAACATCAGGTATTAAAATATTCCGTTCGCCATGAGCCTTTCGAATGGCTTTGTGGTTCATGGTTCGACAAGGCTCTCCTGAGCGAAGCCGAAGGGCTCACCACGAACGCATTTTTTATTTCCATTCGATATTAAAATTGACTGAGTACTCGGTCTGTAAAGCGAAGTCATCTTATGTCTACTGTTATTATTGTGAAAACAGGCTCTACTTTTCCTGAGATTCGCGCATTGTATGCGGATTTTGAGGATTGGATTATCGAAGGCTGTGGCCAGACCAGCGTGCCGCTTGCAGTTGTTGATGTGGTGCGCGGCGATCCTTTGCCCGTGGGAGACACCGTTGCTGGGGTGATTATCACGGGGGCACACGCTATGGTGACCGAGGCGGAACCGTGGATGCTGATCACCGAAGCGTGGTTACGCCTAGTCGTGCAGCAAGGCATCCCGGTGCTGGGCATTTGCTTTGGACATCAATTATTGGCGAAAGCCTTGGGCGGGGATGTCGATTATCATCCTCAGGGTCCTGAAGTGGGTAGCGTAGCGCTGCAATTGACAGAGGAGGGGTTAGAAGATGTCTTGTTCAGCGATTTGCCTCAGCAGTTTTATGCGTATGCCACCCATGCGCAAACGATTAGCCGCTTGCCGCAAGCGGCGGTGGTATTAGCGGCCAATGCCTTTGAAGCGCAGCATGCAGTGCGTTTTGCGCCCACAACCTGGGGCGTTCAATTTCACCCCGAATTCAGCAAGCCTGTGATGCTAGCTTACATTCAAGCACAAGCGCAACGCTTGCAAGACTTAGGTTTCAATGTGCAGCAATTACAGCAACAAGTTTGCACTACATCAGACGCGCAGCAAATCCTGCAGCGCTTTATGCAGATCATCAAGCAACGCCAAGGTTTGCTGTAATACCTTAGCGTAGGCCTGATAAAGATTAGCAGCTTAAATCTTGAGGGCTTAGACTACAGCCGCTCATGTCCAAAATGAATAATCACTGGCGAACCTTGATTATGAATAATCATATCTTTTTGTGGTTCTTCGGAATTTTCATTGCTTTCGGCATTTTCGAGCTGCGGCTCTTCAGTCTTGGCATTGGGCGCTGCTGGCGTTTGCGCTGGCTTGCTACTCGCCGCGGGTTTCGCTGCTTTTGGCTTGCGTGCTTCTTCAATACGAATTTCAGGGAACCAACTGGGTTGCGTGCCTGTCGCTTGCGGCTCGGAATGGGCGGCTTGGGTTGGCCATTTGACTTCACGCAGCAAATTAAAGCAGACCGTCGCCACATGATCGATCAATTTGTCGGAAGTCTGGGGACGAGAGTCGGTAGTAAAGCCCATCGTTAATGCACTTGTTTGTTCGGGATGCTTAAGCGCACTTAAGCTACAGCTGATCGGCAACACATCAGCTTTTTGAAATTCCAATGCTCTTGGGTCAGAATCCCCAGCGGAAAAGGAAAATCCGGTCGGGGTGCTACCATGGGTCACGCGGCCGATTTTGACCTCTAGGTGATGGGTATCAGTATTACTGGCTTGAAGGGTAATCGGATACTGCCAAACCGATAAGTTTTTACTCACTTGTTGCACTACGCTTTGGGGAGCAAGGTTGTTCAATTCGCTTTCTAAGCTAAGCAGTATCGTCCCGTTATCTTTATAATCGAAGGGCTGCTGCTTTTTGATAGCGGAGGTGCCGCAGCCAATGAGTGTTAAGCATGAAAAGGTTATAAGCAAAATTTTTAAAAGCATCATCAACTTAAGGTCTACGTCAGTCATCTAGAAAAGTGCTGATCACAATAAGCTAGGCCTCTTGCAATGAATATACGTCATTTAACTGATGAGTTAGATGACGCATTGTGCGACTCGCCGCAAAAACCAATAATCATCCCCAGCCGAAACCGGGCTGCATTTGGCTTAAGTCAGATGCTTAAACCAATCACATTAAATCTCTGGGGGGATCTGATATGCGTGATGCAACAGCAACTTTGTCTGTAAATCGAACTACGCCATTGCTGCCGGCAATGGCATTACTCAGTCTCGCGGCGGCTATGCATGCGCCAGAATCACATGCGGGGGCAACATTTAAAATAGATGACACTAAATGGGTCAGTATTGGCGCAGGTTTGCGTACCAGTTTTACTGCAACAGAGAGTGCCGCTGGCAGAAATGGCGACAATTGGAGCAATGATTTTAATCTCGACAACATTCGTTTATATCTCAACGGACAAGTCCACAAATATATCAAAGTAGAATTCAATACCGATTGCCAAACTTGTGGTAATGGCGGCGAAATGCGGATTTTGGATGCTATCGGCAAAATTGAATACAACTCTTATCTAAACTTATGGTTAGGTCGGATGTTAGTGCCAGCGGAACGTCGTGAAATGAACGGTCCTTTTTACAGTGCTAACTACACCATTTTCAGCACGGGTACCCCGTTTGAACCTTCCGATTTTAATTTAACCATTAAATCTGACGGCACTTCTGCAGGTTCATATGGTCGGGATGACGGTGCGACTCTTTGGGGTGCGGCCTTAGATGGTCACTTGCAATATGCTGTGGGTTTTTTCCGCGGCTTACGCGGTGGTGCAAATATTGACGATAATCTCATGTATGCCCAACGTTTTGCCTATAACTTTTGGAGCGTAGAGAAAAATCCAGGTTATTACACGTCTGGAACTTACTACGGTAAAGGCGGCGATATTCTAACCGTTGGCGTATCCAATCAATATCAAGAAAATGGTGCAGGTACTGCAGCCGATCCAGGTAATTTCCGCGGTACTGCAGTCGATGTATTAATGGAAAAACCCTTAGCGAATGGCGGGGTAGTGACATTAAACGGCGAATACAAAAACTACGGTATTTCAGGCGGCTATAGCCAAGCATCACGTGATGCTGGTGGTGGTTTTGCGATGTTTGAAGGTAATGCCTATGACTTAAGCGGTATGTATTTATTCCCGCAAAAAGTTGCATGGGGTCAAGTACAGCCTTATCTGCGTTATGTCAATGTTGCGCCTAGCGGCAGTGCGAATCGTGAAGCGTATGAAGGTGGGGTTAACTATATTATCGACGGCCACAATGCGCGCGTGTCTTTAAGTTATGTGTATGGCGATTTAGCGACCAAAGGTCTGGATTACAGTTCTTCCGCTTCTGGCGATCAAGTAAATTCAATCAAACTCGGCTTTCAATGGCAGATTTAGAGCTCAACACTCTTTAACGACTTAAAAATGGGTGG
>SXIZ01000291.1 GCA_005779525.1 Methylococcaceae bacterium | reverse complement strand
TATGTTGCCCTACCGCGCAGGACAATTTTTCGTAGGTGCGACGCTGAATATGTATCCAGGTCCTAAAGGTACTTTAGGTCAAGTTAAAGCCATGGATTCTGTCACTGGCGAATTTAAGTGGGAAGTGCAAGAAAAATTCGCAGTTTGGGGGGGGGACGACGGCAACGGCGGGTAACTTGGTGTTCTACGGCACGCTCGATGGTTATATTAAAGCGCGTGATAGTCGTAACGGTAAAGAATTATGGAAATTCAAACTACCATCAGGGGTTATTGGGCATCCGATCACCTATGAGCACAAAGGGAAACAATACGTAGCGATTTATTACGGTGTGGGCGGCTGGCCGGGTGTGGGATTGGTGTTTGACTTACAAGATCCAACCGCGGGTTTGGGTGCAGTGGGCGCGTTTAAAGAATTGGCGCACTACACGCAACAAGGTGGTGGAGTCATGGTGTTTTCATTGACTTACTAAGGTCGTAATCAGCGGGTTGGGTAAAAGTAATTTATCCAACCCACTAATCATCAATTCAACCGTTGTTATGAGGAAAATAATGCGTAAAACCAATTTTATGGTCTTAAATTTGTCGATTCTAGCGGCAGGATTTGCTATGAATTTACATGCTGAGACAGAGAGTCCATTAAAGATCTGTGCGGCGGAAGACGAAATGCCATACTCCAATAAGCGAGGAGAAGGTTTTGAAAATAAATTGGCGTTGCTGCTAGGTAAGGCGATGGACAGAAAAGTCGAATTTGTGACTTGGACTGATCCGCGATACTTTATTCGGGATTTTTTGGATAAAGGTCTCTGTGATGTGGCTTTGGGCATGGATGTCGGTGATCCGCGCGTATTAACGACCAAGCCTTACTACCGCTCGGGTTATGTATTTATTTCGCGTGCAAGTGATAATCTGGATTTGAAAAATTGGGATAGCGAAGTATTACGTAAAGCTAAAACCATCGCTTTTGTTCCAGGCACCCCTGCAGAAGTCATGATGCGTGCAATTGGCCGTTACAACGATATGTTCAGTTATTCTCAGGAATTGGCAGGCTTTAAATCCAGACGTAATCAATACATCAAATATGAAGCATCTAAGTTAGTCGCAGAAGTTTCGTCCAGCCACGCCGAAATTGCAGCACTTTGGGCGCCTTCGGCGGCGCGCTACGTCAAAGCATCACCTACCCCCTTGGTGATGACGGTGATCCCCGATGACAACGTGCGTGCCGATGGCCAAAAAGTTGGTTTGCATTACAGCACCGCCATCGGTGTACGTAAAAATGATCAACCACTGTTGCAAGCTCTAAATCAAGTCATTGCTGATAAGCAGAGTGAAATCACAGAACTGTTAGAAGAAGAAGGTATTCCGTTGCTGGAAGAGCCGGAAGCCACTGGAAAATAATTTATATAGGTAAACAATGAAACAAAAAATATTAGTAGTAGCAACCGTTGCACTTGCATTAACAAGCATGGCGAGTAGGGCGGAGTTGACCTTTAGAAATGCAATTACGGGTCAGCCACTAGATTTGAGTGTGGCAAAAAAAGGTGGTGATACTGAGGCCTTTAAACAATTTAAAGAAACTGGAAAAAACCCATACAACGGTGATAAAGAAGCTGTCAAAAAAGGCCACGATATTTATATGACAGCCTGCTCTGGATGCCATGGTCATGAAGCGGAAGGTAAATTAGGCCCCGGTTTAGCAGATGATTACTGGACTTATCCAGCCAATGCGACCGATCAGGGCTTGTTTGAAGTTTTATTTGGCGGGGCATCCGGCATGATGGGGCCGCAGTATGTCAATTTAAGTAATGACGAAATGTTGTTGATTATGGCGCACATTCGGGACATCTATAAAGGCGACCCTAAAAAAGCCAAATGGTTGAAAAAATAACGAGGAGATAAAACAATGAAAAAAATTGTATTGTTAGGTGTAACTGTGGGTTTATCACTATTGTCAGTCTCGGCTTTTGCCTATGATGGCACCAAATGTAGTGAGCCTGGTGTTTGTTGGGAACCTAAGCCCGGTTATCCCGATAAAGTGGCGGGTAGTAAATACGACCCAAAACATGATCCGAATGAGTTAAACAAACAGGCGCAATCTATTCTGGAGATGGAAGCGCGCAATAAAAAACGTCAGGAACATTTCGCTAAAACCGGAAAGTTTGTCTATGACGTAGACGAGATCAATTAAAGTGTAAGTACTTTTGATTGTTGGCGCTGATAGCATCCCCTCCGAGGCTATGGCGTCCCCTTAGGAACTTAAGGTTCTTAACTGTTGTGGAAGTAAATTAAGACTAATCCCTTAAACCCCGGCGGTTTTCTAGCTGGGGTTCTTTTCTTGAGCCTATGAGCCAAAATATTCAACTATCCGAATGGCGCACGCAAGCGCTACAGTTTGAACAGCACCTCAATCAAGTGATTATTGGACAATCATCGGTGGTGCGCTTAATGTTAATCGCAGTTTTTGCCCGTGGGCATGTGCTACTGGAAGGTAATGTCGGGGTCGGAAAGACTACGTTATTACGTGCAGTGGCGCAAGGATTGGGTGGTGCTTATCAACGGGTGGAAGGCACGATTGATTTGATGCCGACTGATTTGGTGTATTACACCTATCTAGATAGAGAGGGTAAGCCAAGAGTTGATCCAGGTCCTCTTCTCCAGCAGGGAGAACGTTTGGCGACCTTCTTTTTTAACGAAATAAACCGTGCACGCCCGCAAGTGCATTCGCTATTACTGCGCGCGATGGCGGAACGTACTATCAGTGCTTTCAACCAAGAATATGCATTACCGCATTTACAGGTCTTTGCCGATCGCAATCGAGTGGAACGGGAAGAAACCTTTGAATTACCTGCGGCCGCCAAAGATCGTTTTATGTTAGAAATCAATGTAGATGTGCCTGCATCTGATGCTGTGTTAGATGAATTAATGTTTAATCCACGCTTTCATAATACCGATCAATTAATCAGTAACATGCCCTTAGCAGGCATCCCTTACTATCAATTAAATGAGTTTGCCGCCTTGTTACAGCAAAGCGTGCAAACCAGTGCTAAATTGCAGCAATATGCTTTATCGCTCTGGCGTGCAACCCAAAAACCCCAGGATTTTGCAATGACTCTAAGCGATGTGCAGCTGCCACAATTATTGATATCTGGTGCCAGTCCGCGTGGCATGAGTTATTTAATTCAGGCGGCCAAAGTGCGTGCGTGGCTGGAAAATCGTGAATATGTATTACCGGAAGATGTACAGGCCTTGTTTCCGGCGTGTATGGGTCATCGCTTATTCTTGAGTCCTATGTATGCTTATCGTAGCGCTGAATTACTGCCCGAGCTAATGCAAGCTATCTTAAACGCTGTGGTCGCACCTTAATCTGTCGCTATGGATGTCATCAACTATCGCTTGAGCACGCCAACTCGGTCGGCATCTCCAGGTGCACATCTGAGTACTTTCGCGGGTTCGGGGTATTTATTTCAACGTTATGTGCCTTTGTTAGCACATCCAGACCCTCGTCGCATGGATATGCGTGCTAGCGTCTTGGACCCTTTGCAACAGTTCCAAGTTCGAGCTTATCAGCAATATAGTCAAATTAATGTGTATTTACTGGCTGATGTATCCGCCTCCATGGGCTATCTCGGGCAGTATTCTAAACAACAGGTGTTAGCCCAATTCTTTAGCGCACTGGCAAGCTCAGCGCTGGATTACGGCGATCAATTTGGCTTTGTCGGATGTGGTCAGCACCTTCAGCCGCGCTGGATGTTACCGTTGAGTCGTCAACGCGCCAGAGTTGCAGAAATGCGCCAGCAACTTGAAAACTCACGTTTAGCAGGTAATGCTCAAGGCCTATTCTCTGCCTGGAAATATATTGCTACGCAACGTGCTTTAGTATTTTTGGTATCCGATTTTAATTTTCCGCTCACCCGACTCAATCCTTTGTTATCAAGATTACAAACGCACGATCTGGTGCCTATTGTGCTTTGGGATCATAACGAGTATCAGCATCTCCCGGATTGGGGATTTTTGAATCTAAAGGATATGGAAAATGGGCAACAACGCCTGCTTTGGCTGCGCCCGGGCATGCGGGAAAAATTGACTGCTGCCTATCAGCAACGTGAAGCTCAGTTAAAAAAATGCTTTCGTGATCATGGGCGAGAAGCGTTATTTCTGACTCAGGGATTTAGTGCTAATCGCATCAATAGCTTTCTGCAACAGAGAACCACATGAGAATATTAGTGTTAATACTCTTACTGACCGGATGTTCCGCTGCACAGCACACGGTAGTTGAGGCGTTTAATGTCAATTCGCCGCGTCCCTTTGGGTACCATATCGGCGATGAAATTCCGCAACAAATCATCGTGCAAACTCAGCAGGATGTTGAGTTACAAGCGGGTTCACTTCCGCTGGCAGGTAAACAAAGTTACTGGTTAGAACTTAAGCAGGTCAAACTGCAAAAAACCGAATTTGCAACGGGTTGGCGCTATGTTATAGATTTAACCTATCAAGTCTTTTATGCACCGTTGGAAGTCAAAATGTTGAAAATTCCAGGTTTTACCCTGCATTTCTCGCAATATGGCAAACTGAGCAGTCAGGCGGTCCCAGATTGGTCGTTTACCATTGCGCCACTTAGGGAGTTAGCGGTGCGCAAAAGTGAAGAGGGTGAATATATGCGCCCAGCAGCCACGCCGGATTTCATGAGTGGGTTAAATGCCCAACGTGGATTTTATCTTGGTTTACTGACCTCCACTGCGTTGCTAGCGTATCTTGCGTATCTTTATGGGTTTATTCCCCAGTTTCAACGGCGCAGTATTTTTAAACGCGCCTGGCGCCGTATTAACGCTTTGCAAAAACCTGAAATGGCGGTGATGTTACTTGCGATGCACCAAGCATTTAACCAAGTTTTTGGTCGACCCTTGTTCGCGGTGCAGTTAGCGGAATTTTTGCAACGCTATCCAGAATATCGGAGTATTGCTGCACAGTTGCAGTGGTTTTTTAGCTACTCCAACCGCTTTCACTTTTCTACCGGCATGATAGTTGTCGAAGACGATGTGCAGCAACTTAAAGCATTATGTCAATATTGTCGCAAAATTGAGCAGGGTCGAAAATGAATCTTGCTGTGGAGCATCCGTGGGTGTTATGGGGGTTAATCCTAATGGTTTTACCCTTATTAAACAGTGGTATGCAAACAATTGATCAGCCATGGCTAGCCCTGTTGCCGCAAGACAAAATTTCCCAACTGCTAGCATTTCTGCTTCGCCTATTGGCTATGTTGATTATTGCGTTTTTGGTTTTGGGTATCGCAGGTTTACACCTTAACGAACAAACCCGTGAACGCATTGGTAAAGGTGCAAATATTGTCTTGTTATTAGACAGAAGCAACAGTATGGACAATAGCTTTGCGGGTCGCACACCTGAAGGCAATGAGGAATCCAAAGCAAATGCTGCGCGGCGTTTATTGGCGGAATTTGTCCAGCATCGACCTACAGATAGGGTCGGGGTGGCAGCATACAGCACGGCACCTTTGTTTGTCATGCCGTTAACTGCAAACAAGAGTGCCGTGGAAGCAGCCATTGCCGCCACAAAAAACCCCGCACTTGCCTATACCCACGTTGCTAAAGGCTTAAGTATGGCGCTAGGGTTTTTTCAGCAACCAGCGCAAGCGGGGGCACGAATTGTCGTTTTGGTGTCCGATGGTGCGGCGGCTATCACTAAAGATGATGAACAGAAACTACGTGCTTGGTTTCAACAATATCAAGTACGTTTATATTGGTTGTTTTTACGCACGGCAAATAGTCCGGGGATTTATGATCAACCGCAAGATGCACGTGATGATAATGCCCAAGCGATGCCAGAACGCTATCTACATCAGTTTTTTTCCAGCTTGCATACTCCTTATCAGGCCTACGAAGCTGAAAGTCCGCTTGCGCTGCAAAAAGCTATACAAGATATAAATCAATTGGAAAATCAACCGTTGCACTATACCGAACGCTTGTCACGAACTGACTTAGCGGGTCTATGTTACCTCGGTGCAGCGTTACTAATGCTGCTCTTGCTGGGGGTAAAATTTCTGGAGTTTCGAAAATGTTAAGAACATTAAGGCATTCGCTTATCTGGGTGATGTTGGGTATTGCACTCAGTATGACTTGTGTATTTCTGAGTAGATCTTGGCAAATACATGCCGCAAATGCAGCCATCCAAACTTGGCTGAGTGGAAAGGATGCTGAAATTGAAAATATCAGGACTACGCAGTTTGAATTGCAATTTGCGCAAGCTTATTATTTCCAGCAGCACAAACGCTTTGACGAAGCCCTAGCAAGCTTAAACCAAATTATGGCTGCAGGTGATAGCAACTTTCAAACCAAGGTGCGTTACAACTTAGGTAATATTTATTTGCAACAAGCGGTGAGCTATGTCGAAAATCAGGAGTTAAGTCGTGCCATTCCGCTGGTAGAACTCGCTAAACACTCCTACCGTCAGGCCTTGACCTTGGATAGCCAGTATTGGGATGCTAAATACAATTTGGAAGTCGCTATGCGCCTCCTGCCGGAAATGGAACGCGTCAATCTGGAGCATGAGGGTCCAAAACAGGAGCAGGCCGAATTATGGACCACCGTTCCTGGATTCCCGCGAGGGTTGCCCTAGATGTATCGTCTAAATTACTGGGGAGCATTCCGTGATTATCGTTGCTGTTGCTTATTGTTAGCTTGCCTTGCCTTAATGGGTATGTTGATCAAGCCCTTCAACGAGCAGAAAGCTGCACACTATAACTTTACCTTTATCGTCGATATCACCCGGAGTATGAATGCGGTGGATTATCAAGCGGAAGATCAAGCAATTAGCCGCTTGCAATTTGTGAAACTGCAATTACGCCAACTCCTAAAGCAATTACCCTGCTCAACTAAAATTGGCCTCGGAGTATTTACCGAGCGGCGTTCAACCCTCTTGTTTGAGCCGCTGAATGTCTGTGAAAATTATGCGGAATTGGATAGCACTCTCAGTAAAATTGATTGGCGCATGGCTTGGGCAGCAGACAGCAATATTGCCAAAGGACTGTTAAATACCCTGGAAATGTTACAAAAATCCAACAGCACTATCGTCTTTATCACCGATGGGCAAGAGGCTCCGCCCGTTAATCCAGCGTATCAACCAGATTTAACGGTGCTCAAAGGCAAAGTCAAAGGTTTGGTCGTAGGGACAGGGGGGTTAAAAGCTGTGCCTATTCCTAAATTTGATGAGACTGGAAAATCTGTCGGCGTTTATAAAGCAGAAGATGTCCCGCATCGCACGTCATTTGGACAGTCCAATTTAGATCCTGCTCAAATTGAAGGTTACGATGCGCGTAATGCTCCTTTTGGTCGAAAAGCGGGTGTAGGCAACGAGCATTTAAGCGCATTACAGGAGAGCTATTTAACTCAATTAGCCCGTCAGGCAGGATTGAGCTATACGCGCTTAAGCAATCTAGAAAACTTACTTGTAACACTACAACAACCTGAATTTGCCGAAGAGTCGCTAGAGCAAGTGGATATTCGATGGCGTTATGCACTTTTTGCCTTAAGCCTATTTTGTTTCAGCTACCTACCTTTGGTAGAAATTCAATCACGTTATTTACCTATTACAAAAAACTAGGAGCTTCCTATGTTGCCTAATTCGCTATTAACTCAACATTATCTATTTACTATTAAAATCTTACTGGGTTTGTTGGGAGCACTCATAAGTTATGCTTATCAAGATATAAGTCATTACTACTGGTTAACCGCTTTACTGTTGTTTGCGGCTTTGGATATATTGCCGTATCGTTTAAATTTACTCACTGCTGAGCCACATGATTGCCGACTCATGCTGCAGCGATGGCTAGGAGGATTAATTTGTGCTGCTATCATTTATTCTCTGTATACCAATGGTCGCTTATTGCACGAAGAAACCGGGTTAATACTACTATCACTTTTAGTACTTATGTTGTACCAAGAGTGCATCAATTTACCCACTAAACGAGCTATATATTTAGTGATACTGATGTTTTTGACTGACTTACTGCTTACCTTTACTGAAATGGGTATGACTCTGGAAATCACCCTGTCTGTTGTGGGTATCAGTATTAGTTCTCTAGATTATCTTAAAAGTCTGCCCAGGCCTGTAAGCGTGTGAGGCTACAAATCTTGCTACATCTGAAAAAAAAGGAATCTTTCCTAAGCTCATTTTAAAGAGCCCAATGCCATAATGTTGAGACATCAGATAAAGATGGTTTTTTTAATCAATCTATGGATTTGCAATGGCGATAATAAACGGTTCAAACAACAAAGATAGCTTAAACGGCACAGCGGATAATGATACCTTTGCCAATATTTTGGGTGCGGATATTCTTAATGGTTTAGCGGGGAGCGATACCTTTGAGTTTTCAGTTTCTCCCACTGCAGGTGCAACTATTGATGGCGGCACTGGGGACGGTATCTCTGATGCTTCTGTGGATATTCCTTCGGGCGATGCTGAAAGTGGAAAAGGTAATACTTTAACAGCCAAAGTCACCTACTCACAATCTGATATCCTTAATATCACGAACTCACTCGATTTGTCAGCGCTTGAATTTTCACATATTGAAAAAATCCAATTGCAAGATGGCGTTGAATTAACAATGACATCTGAACAGTTTATTGAAGATTTGGAATCTTTGACTTACACCAAAGGCAGCTCAGAATTCAATCCCGGACTGCAAGTGGCGGGCCTAGCGGGTGGCAAAACGGAAAAATTGACGATTGTGGTGGAAAAGGACGCCGATTTTCAGTTGGATGATGCGAGTACGGGCTACATGTTTAAGGACCTGGACGTCACCATAAAATTCACGGGCGGTAACGTGCGTTATGACGGCACTGCGGGGGATGAAACTATTTTGGGCGGTGACGGCACAGAATATATTACCCCACGTCTGGGCAACGATATCGTGCGTGCGGGTGCAGGAAATGACTTGCTGATTGGCCACGAAGGTGCCGATAAATTGTATGGTGAAGACGGTGATGATATTTTCCTCTTGGCGCGTTTAGCGACTAAAGCAGGCGGGGGAACGTTTACGGTCAGTAAAGCCAGTGATGGTACTGCTGAATTGGTTTCCGGGGATTTAATGGATGGTGGCATTGGCGTGGATGAACTGCGTATCACCGCCACCGGAGCGAATATTAGCGCCACTGAAAATACTGTAGTGTTAACGCCCGATAATTTCCAAAACATCGAAAAAGTGACTATCGGTACGACGATCGCTAAAGACGCTAAATACGCGGCGGTCCAGGATCAAATGGCTGCAGGTGCTTATACAGCAGTTACGACTGGCACAGATAAAATCAATGTCAATGGCGCAGCATTGACTACCGGAGTCACTTACGCTGGAAACAATGGCGATAATGTCATTACAGGAGGTTCGGCAAACGATATTATTCATGCCAATGGTGGCAATGATGTGTTGTCCGGCGGTAAAGGGAACGATGTGCTAGATGGCGGAGAGGGGATTGATAGTTTGGTGTTAGATCCAGCAAGTTTGGCAAATATCAAAGTGTATTTAACCAGCAATTTACAAACGGTACTGGCCAATAGTGCTACGGGAGAACGTGATACTTTTTCCAGTATCGAAAAAGCGCTGATTGGAACGCAAAGCGTAGATGTCGGTTTTCTCGCCCAGGCAGGAGGTCAGCTAAAGAATATTGGTTTAGTAGATAAATTATTATTCAATAAAGCCCCTGGAATCGATGATTTAATTAATTTATCTGCAGTTGCTAATAATCCGCAAAGCTTGATTGATAAGGTGCTCAGTTCTACGGCTGCGCAACAATCTTTGGGCGGGCTGGATAACCGTCAATTCGCAACGACTATTGTGAACAATGGTTTAGGT
>SXIZ01000290.1 GCA_005779525.1 Methylococcaceae bacterium | reverse complement strand
TGCCTGTAGTGGCGTGGTGTACAACGCCTACGAGTACTTAGTCCATCTTGATTTGTTGGTGTCGCTCGCGCGACGTTGTTTTAATCGGGTTCTCGCACCCGAGGGCGAAACCCTTTCTTTTGCTCCGCCAAAAGAAAGGATTCAAAGAAAAGGCGGCCCGGTTACCGCTTATGTCTTGCGCTCCTCGTCGTTATTGGGGGTTGGCAAAAGGGGCGTCCTGCCCCTTTGCCAACTTGCGGCATCCATGCCGCAACCCGTTGGGCTAATCCCAATAACGACTCCGGTGCTCGACGCGGTAAAACGGGAAAATACCGTTTGCCAAACCTCAGTGAGTGTTTTGATACTTGTAAAAATCATGGAGTATAAATGATGTTCTTACCTGACAAATACAGATTGACTAAGTACTAGCAGTGGACATGGCGAATAAACCTGTTGGAAGCATACTTTGGACAATCCTCAAGGTTGGCTGATGGCTAGCGATTGCAGTTGCATCATTCCTGCGTATACTACACATTTTCAAAAATCTTCAGGTTTTAGTTGTTGGGGTGAAGAATGAATGAGCAGCAGGCTTTAACACCGCTAGCCGCTGGCGGTTTGCTGGATAGACGGGCTTTTCTACAGCGCAGTCTAAGTTTTTCTGTGGCAACTTTGGTGTCTTCGGAGGCACTGGCCACGCCAGAAAATGGACGCGAGCCCTGGATGGAAAAGCCAGGAGCGCCGTTTAGCAATTATGGCGAGCCCGCAGCGCATGAACGCCATGTTATCCGTTGGACGATGGGGAATGATAAGGCATTAGGCAATGGGGTGTCCTGGACCCCGTTACAAAATCTTGAAGGTATTTTTACGCCCAATGGCTTGCATTTTGAAAGGCATCACAACGGGGTGCCACAGATTGATCCTAAACAGCATAAATTATTGATTCATGGTTTAGTCAATAATTCTTTGGTGTTTACCCTGGAAGATTTACTGCGCTATCCCATGCATTCTTGTTACTGTTTTCTCGAGTGTGGCGGTAATAGTAATGCGGCTTGGCATAGTGAGCCGATTCAAACGGCAGTAGGCTATTTTCATGGTATGGCTTCGTGCAGTGAGTGGACTGGAATTCCGCTAAAACTGTTGTTGGATGAAGCGCAAGTGAAAGGACGTGCTAAATGGTTAATTGTGGAAGGTGCGGATGCTTCCATGATGCAGGTTAGCATCCCCTTAGATAAGGCGTTGGATGATTGTTTGCTGGCGTTGTATCAGAATGGTGAACGCATACGTCCTGAAAACGGCTATCCGATGCGTCTGATTGTGCCCGGTTGGGAAGGGGTGCTCAATGTTAAATGGGTGCGGCGCATACATCTAGCGGCACAGCCCGTCATGGCACGCAATGAAACCGCAAAGTACACCGAGCTGTTACCCAGTGGTAAAGCCCGACAATTTACCTATGTCATGGAGGTGAAATCGTTAATCACCCAACCGTCTTTTGGCTATAAACTGCCGCAGCCTGGCATCTACCAAATCACGGGCTTGGCTTGGAGTGGTCGCGGAAAAATTGCTAAGGTGGAGGTGTCGGCAGATGGCGGCAAAACTTGGTTGGAAGCTGAGTTGCAGGAGCCCGTGCTGTCCAAGTGTTTTACGCGTTTTCGTATTCCCTGGCAGTGGCAAGGTCAAGAAGCGATTTTACAAAGTCGTGCGACGGATGAGACGGGTGCACGTCAGCCTGCGCGCGAACATTTGCTCGCGGCGCGCGGGCAGCATGGCTATTTTCATTACAATGCGATTGTCAGTTGGGAAATTTCTGCGCAAGGGGAGATTAAACATGTGTATGCCTAAATTGCTGTTGATCGTGGGATTGTTGTGGGTCACGCAGGCGCAAGCCGAATCTAAAGTGCCGAAACTCGGAAAACCTGCGCCTAAGGAGTTGATTGCCCGCTGGGATTACGATGTTTTTCCCGACGGTACGGGCTTGCCCGAGGGACAAGGTACGGTGGCACAAGGTAAATTAGTGTATCAACAGGCGTGTCAGAGTTGTCATGGTGTTGAAGGGCAGGGAGGGAGTGCGGATGAGCTTGCGGGCGCGCGACATGGTTTAACCGATAATCCCCCAGATAAAACCATTGGGACCTATTGGCCGTATGCGACGACGCTGTTTGATTTCACTCGCCGTGCGATGCCTCTCGATCGGCCCGGCAGTCTCAGTAACGATCAAGTCTATGCTGTGACCGCCTATTTATTATATCTGAATCATATAATTACTGCTGATATGCAGGTATCGGCTAAAAATTTGGCGAGTATTGCTATGCCGAATCGTGATGGATTTATCAATGTATATGCGCATGAAGAACGATAATTCATGCATCAGTACTTTAAAAAATGCTGATACACGACTAATCTTAAATCATTTTGGGCGAACTTAAATCTGACTGCTATGAGTGCTATAAATATTGCCGATTTATCTATTTTACTAATTGAACCTTCCGCCATGCAGTTAAAAGTGATTCTTAAACACTTAAAGGAATAACAGATTACCAATATTGAGGGAGTTTCTACAGGGAGGGCTGCATTAGATTCATTAGCGAATTTTTTGCCAGATTTGATCATTAGCAGCATGTATTTACCGGATATGAGCGCTGAAGAATTACTGATTGAGATTCGGCATCATGACGCATGGCATTCGATACCCTTTATGTTGATTTCAAGTGAAACTAAATTTGATGCCTTAGACCCGATTCGGCAAGCGGGAGTCATGGCGATTTTACCCAAACCATTCGATCATAAAGATTTGCGGCGTGCACTCAAAACGACTGCAGACTTTATTGATCCTGAAGAAGTGGTGTTGCAACATTTTGATGTCGAGGCTTTACGGGTATTGGTGGTGGATGATAGTTTGATGGCGCGTAAGCATATTTCGCGGGTGTTAAATAATATGGGGATTACGCAAATCACCTTGGCGATTAACGGTAAAGAAGCGGTGGAAATTTTTAGCAACTCGCAAGAAGCTTTTGATTTAATCATCACCGATTACAATATGCCAGAAATGGACGGTCAGGAATTAATTGACTATGTGCGCAAGGACATGGCAAATACTTATATTCCTATTTTGATGGTGACTAGTGAGGATAATCAAACCCGTTTAAGCAATGTGCAGCAGTCAGGGGTGTCGGCAATTTGTGATAAACCATTCGATCCAAGTACCGTAAAGGATATGTTGTACCGGGTATTGGACGAAATATAAGCTTTTTTAGACAAAAAAAATGGCGCAAACCCTTAGGTAGTCTGCGCCAATAAGCCTTAAGCTAAAAAAACATCATCATGAGGGAAAAACATACTTACATTATAACTATAGCAATTTAGATGCCATAATTTTAAAAATAAAAAGTTATTGTTTTTCATTGGTTTAAAAAATATTCATTATTCGCAGTTTAATAAAAGTGCACCAAGACTGCTAAATTCAGATTAGAATGCTCACACATCTGGTGCAATTTTTCATGCTTTAGCCTTCCCAAGACTCAAAATAGTAACCCCCATGCGTATACATGCACTGCCCACGCAACTCATAAATCAAATTGCAGCTGGCGAAGTGGTCGAAAGACCTGCTTCTGTCGTTAAAGAACTGGTGGAAAACTGTTTTGATGCAGGTGCCACCCAAGTGATCATTGAAGTTGAACAGGGCGGCATTCAGCTGATCAAGATTCGTGACAACGGTTGTGGTATCGAAAAAGAAGATTTACCACTGGCGCTTTCACGGCATGCGACTAGCAAAATCGCCAGTTTAAAGGATTTAGAACAAGTGCTGAGCATGGGGTTTAGAGGCGAAGCCTTGCCGAGTATCAGTTCTGTTTCGCGTTTAATTTTAATTTCGCGCGTTGCAGAGGCAGATTGTGCTTGGCGCGTGAGTGCTGATGGGCGGGAAGTGGATTTTAACCCGCAACCGGATCCGCATCCGCCCGGCACTACGATTGAAGTGCGCGATTTATTCTACAACACCCCCGCACGGCGTAAGTTTTTGAAGGCCGAAAAAACCGAATTTGCACATATCGAAACCCTGATCAAACGCATGGCCTTGAGCCGTTTTGATATCGGCTTTGTATTGCAGCATAATCAACGAGACGTGTTAAATTTTCGGCCAGCAGTCACACAAGCTGAACAAGAACAACGAGTTGCCAGTATTTGTGGATCGCTGTTTTTGGAAAATGCCGTGGGTATCGATTTTGCTGCTTCAGGATTGCAGTTGTGGGGTTGGGTGGGCTTGCCCACGTTTTCGCGCAGTCAGCAGGACATGCAATATTTTTATGTAAATGGCCGTTTGATTAAAGACAAACTAGTTGCCCACGCGATTAAGCAAGCCTATCAGGATGTGCTGTATCACGGTCGCCACCCTGTTTTTGTGCTGTATCTTACCTTGGACCCGACCTTGGTCGATGTGAATGCACATCCCACCAAAATGGAAGTGCGCTTTCGCGAGGGTCGATTGGTACATGATTTTTTATTTAGTGCCTTGCATCGCTGTTTAGCTGAGGTGCGGCCAAGCACGCAAGCAGAAATTCAACGTGTGTCGCAAACCTTGGAACCGCTAGTCTCTCCTGAAATATCCGATTTCGCTGCTCGGGTGGCGGACGTCAGTCTGACCGAGACGCGGTTAAAATCCACGAGTAGCGGCTCTGGGGAGCGAGCGTCCTCCGGGATGAAATACGCAACGCAACACTATCAGATGCCGTTACCTGTAGAAGAGCAACTAGCAACGTATGCGCAGTTAATGCCTGCTGCGCACCAGAAAGGTGCGGAATTGCCACACTCGGCAACTCCAGAATGTCCATTAGGGCAGGCGATTGCGCATATTCATAATATTTATATCTTAGCGGAAACGCCCACAGGGGTTATTTTGGTGGATGCGCATGCCGCCCACGAGCGCGTGACCTACGAACGACTCAAGCAACAATTTCATCAAGGTACGCTGGCGAGTCAGCCGTTATTATTACCCATTAAAATACAAGTAAGTCCGCAAGAGGCAGAGTTAGCAGAAACGGAACCTGAGGTTTTTGCTGCATTTGGCTTTGAAATCAATCGAAGTGGGCCGGAAACCTTGGTACTGCGCGCAGCTCCGGCGCTATTGGGGCAAAGTGATTTTGAAACCCTGGTGCGTGATGTGTTGGCAGATCTCTTGACTCATGGCAGCAGTGGGCGATTACAAGAGCGCCATCACGCCGTGCTCGCCAAAATGGCGTGTCATGGCTCGGTGCGTGCACACCGACGTTTAACCCTACCAGAAATGAATGCCTTATTACGTGATATGGAACGTACTGAACGCAGTGGGCAATGTAATCATGGTCGACCCACTTGGATTGCGTTGTCTAAACAAGAGTTGGATAAATTCTTTTTACGTGGTCAGTAACGCCCTAGTTTGCACTTTTTGGCTAATTTTAAATCTATGCCCAGCAAGAATACTATGTTTGCTCACGCGCTAACTAATGCTCCAACGATACAGCAAGACGCACCCGCTGTGCTGCTGATGGGTCCAACGGCCTCGGGCAAAACAGCTTTAGCCGTAAGTTTGGCGCAAGCACTCAATGCTGAAATCATCAGTGTAGATTCTGCATTAGTTTACCGCGGCATGGATATCGGGACTGCCAAACCAACGGTCGCAGAACGGGGGGGCATTACCCATCATTTGCTGGATATCTTGGATCCGAGTGAAAGTTATTCTACCGGACAGTTTCTCAGCCAAGCTCACACCCTGATCGCGGAGATCCAGCAACGCGGCAAATTACCCATTCTGGTGGGTGGCACCATGTTGTATTTTAATGCGCTAACCCAAGGCATGGCTGAACTGCCCAAGACCGATGCAGCCGTGCGCGCGCAATTAGATTCGGAGTTTGCAACCTTTGGCAAAGAATATATGCACCAACAACTGGCTAAAATTGATCCTGAGTCTGCGGCCCGTATCCACCCGAATGACCCGCAACGTATTCAACGAGCCTTGGAAGTTTATCGACTGACAGGGCAAAGTATGAGCAGCTTGATACACGCTGCAGGAACCCATCAGTTACCCTTTAAACCTATAAAATTAGTCTTGGCGCCAACCGACCGTGCACTGCTGCATAGTCTAATCGCACAACGCTTTCACGCCATGTTGGCGCAGGGCTTGGTCGCAGAAGTTGAAGGCTTAAGGCAGCGAGGAGATTTAAATCCAAACCTCCCCGCAATTCGGGCGGTGGGTTATCGGCAAGTGTGGGCCTATTTACAAGGTGAAATCAGTTATGCGGAGATGACCGAGCAGGGGATTGCCGCCACGCGACAACTGGCTAAAAGGCAGTTTACTTGGTTGCGGCGAGAAACTGAGGCAAAATTTTTTACATCCGGCCAAGTGCATTTAGTGCAGGAGGTCATGGCGTATTTAGCGTCCTTACATTTGCTATAGTCCGTTGGGTTACGCAACACACTCTGGTTAAAACCCGTCCTTAGGTTGGAACGACCGCACTTTAAAGCATTGATTACAGGTTCTAAAGATATTTAACAGCGTGCCTTAAGTAACTTTGGATTTTGCCAGCCCTGACTTTTAATCTCAGAATAAATAATAAAAATTAGTTTTGACTCACTTTTATATTTCCATTATCATTGAAATATGGAAAATAAAACCGCTGTTACCGCATTAGCTGCACTTGCTCAGGAATCCCGTCTGGCCGTTTATCGCCTGTTAGTGCAAGCAGGCACTGAAGGCCTACCCGCTGGAAAAATCAGTGAAATTGCTGGCATACCACCGTCGTCACTTTCGTTTCATCTGAAAGAATTATCTTACGCGGGCTTAGTCACGTCGCGTAACGAAAGTCGATTTGTAATCTACTCTGCAAATTTCTCTGCGATGAATGAGCTACTCGCATTTTTAACCGAAAACTGTTGTGGTGGTCAGGCGTGTCTCTCTATAACTACACCTGTTTGCGATGGTAATTGTGATGATTAAGACAAGCGCTTTGATAAGTCATTACACCAAAGTTTTCACCTAGCCTTCCCAAGACTCAGGGAACTATAGAATTTCTGAAAAACTTGCACATGACTACTTATGTTCTTTTACCCACAAACTTAAAGAATTTTTTAATTTAATATGAGAACCCAATAATGAATGTACTGTTTCTGTGTACCGGCAATTCCTGTCGTTCTATTCTAGGTGAAGCTACTTTCAATCATTTAGCACCTCAAGGCTGGAGCGGAATGAGTGCCGGTAGTAAACCCACGGGCCAAGTGCACCCGCGCTCAATCGCATTACTCGAAAGCCAAGGTATCGCAACCGAAGGTTATTACAGTAAGTCTTGGACAGATTTGCCAGTGACGCCTGATATTGTGATCAGTGTCTGTGGTAATGCGGCTAATGAAGAATGTCCTGCTTATTTAGGTCAAGTGTTACGCAGTCATTGGGGGGTTGAAGACCCTGCGCATGTCACGGGTACAGAAGAGGAAATCACAGCATCCTTCATGACCGCTTATCGTATTTTGCGCCATCGTATTGAAACTTTTTTAGCGCTGCCGCTCGATGAATTACAAAACGATAAAGCGCGCTTAAAAGTCGAATTAGACCGTATTGGCAGTTTATTACCTTAAGGAGATGAAACATGGCAACTATTCAAGTATTTGACCCTGCTTTATGTTGCAGTACCGGCGTCTGTGGTGTGGATGTAGACCAAGAACTGGTAGGCTTTTCCGCCGACTTTGATTGGGCTAAACAAAATGGTGCTCAGATTGAGCGTTTTAATTTGTCGCAAGAACCCATGATTTTTGCGGAAAACGCGATTGTTAAAGGTTTTTTAGAGCGTTCCGGTGCTGAGGCGTTACCGCTGATTTTAGTGGATGGCGAAGTGGCATTAGCGGGACGCTATCCAAATCGTGCTGAATTATCGCGTTGGACTGGCATCGCTATAGCAGAAGCAAAACCCCAATCCAGTTGTTGTGGTGGCGGTAGCTGCGCTTAGTTCGTCCACCTCTAGAGCGGTAACTTTTATCCGTGCCGCTCATTGCGACATTAAGTGGCGTTCGACTCAATCATATCTTTGGCATGCTGGCACGGAATGCAGTGATGGAATTGCTGCATGCCAGCGTGGCTAATCCCTTGGAGTTCTCCTATGCAGCGTATTAAATTTCTCGAGCAAGCTCCGCGTTTTTTGTTTTTTACGGGCAAAGGCGGAGTCGGTAAAACCTCGGTCGCTTGCGCCTCGGCAATACAGTTGGCAGATGCTGGACGACGGGTGTTATTGGTCAGTACTGATCCAGCGTCCAACGTAGGTCAGGTATTCGGTATCACGATTGGTAATCAAATTACTGTCATTCCTGCGGTCGCTAATTTATCGGCATTAGAAATTGATCCGCAAGCGGCAGCGCAAGCCTACCGTGATCGGATTGTGGGTCCAGTCAGAGGCGTATTACCCGAAGCCGTAGTAAAAAGCATAGAAGAGCAATTGTCTGGCGCTTGCACCACAGAAATTGCGGCTTTTGATGAGTTCACTGCACTGTTAGTGAATTCGACATTGACGGCTGCTTATGAACATATCATTTTCGACACCGCCCCTACGGGTCACACCCTTCGGCTGTTGCAGTTACCCGGGGCCTGGAGCGGTTTTTTGGAGGAGGGTAAAGGCGATGCTTCCTGTCTTGGTCCCTTAGCGGGTTTGGAAAAACAGCGTAGCCAATATCAAGCCGCCGTCGATGCCTTAGCCGATCCTCTACGCAGCCGCCTTATCCTGGTAGCACGCCCACAACAAGCCACTTTACGTGAAGTTGCTAGGACGCATGCGGAATTAAATACGCTGGGTTTATCGCAACAATATTTAGTGATCAATGCTATTTTACCTGCCGCCGAGGCAGCGCATGATGCACTGGCGAGTGCTATTTATGCCCGCGAGCAACAGGCCCTGAACACCCTTCCTGCCGTGCTTAACGAATTACCGTGCGACCGAATTGAGCTTAAAGCCTTTAATCTAGTTGGCTTAGAGGCACTACGGCATTTGCTCAGCACCAATATCCCCATTAGCGCTCAAAGCGAAACTCATACCGTCGTCATTGAAACGCCTAGCTTATCCACGCTGGTGGATGAAATTGCGCAAGATGGTCATGGCTTGGTCATGCTAATGGGTAAAGGCGGTGTTGGTAAAACCACCTTGGCAGCGGCTATCGCAGTAGACCTTGCCCGACGTGGCTTGCCTGTGCATTTAACTACCTCAGACCCTGCCGCACATTTAACTGAAACCTTGAGCGGGGCTTTGGACCCGCTCACAGTGAGTCGAATTGATCCACAGGTAGAAACCGAGCGTTATCGCCAGCAGGTGTTAGCCACCCAAGGCGCACAATTGGATGCAAAAGGAAAAGCGCTGCTAGAAGAAGATCTGCGTTCACCCTGTACCGAAGAAATTGCAGTGTTTCAGGCATTTTCTCGCATTATTGCCGAAGCGGGTAAAAAGTTCGTCGTAATGGATACCGCACCGACAGGGCATACCTTGCTGTTGCTGGATGCGACGGGTGCATATCATCGTGAAGTTACCCGCCAAAGGGGCGGGGCGGAAGTCCATTACCTGACGCCGATGATGCAATTACAAGACCCTAAGCAAACCAAAGTATTACTGGTGACACTAGCAGAAACTACCCCGATATTGGAAGCGGTGAATCTGCAAGCCGATCTTCGCCGTGCAGGCATTGAACCTTGGGCGTGGGTTATCAATAACAGTATGGCTGCAACCACCGTCCATTCACCCTTATTACAACGACGTGCTGTGAATGAATTACCCGAAATTCATGCAGTCGCAACCCATCATGCACAACGCTTCGCGGTTGTGCCCGTGCTCAAAGCAGAACCCGTGGGTGTTGAACGCTTACTGGATCTGACAGCGGGCCGATATTAATTAGGAGAGTTTATGCTTCCAGAGACCTGTTCCCAACCCCGATTATCCTTTCTTGACCGCTATTTAACCCTGTGGATTTTTATTGCCATGGCCTGTGGTGTCGGGCTAGGTTTTCTATTCCCAACTGAGGTTAATACCTTAAATCAAGCCGTCTCCGTAGGTACGACTAATATTCCTATTGCGCTTGGCCTAATACTCATGATGTATCCGCCCTTAGCCAAAGTGCATTATGAGGAGCTTGGCGATGTTTTTCGGAATTGGCGAGTATTAGCGGTCTCATTAGTGCAAAACTGGATTATCGGTCCGCTATTGATGTTTGTGCTGGCGATTATTTTTCTGCGCGATTATCCTGAATATATGACGGGTCTGATCATGATCGGCTTGGCTCGCTGTATTGCGATGGTGATTGTTTGGAATGAATTGGCAAAAGGGGATAACCAATATGCAGCGGCGTTAGTGGCGTTTAACAGCATCTTTCAGGTCGTGTTTTTTAGTCTTTATGCTTGGGTCTTTATCACGGTATTACCGCCATGGTTTGGCTTGCAAGGCAGTTTAGTGCCGATCAGCATCGGTGAAATTGCGCAAAGTGTCTTTATTTATTTAGGGATCCCGTTTATCGCAGGCTTTCTGACGCGATTTATTCTCATGCGTGCCAAAGGCCAAGACTGGTATCAGCACCGCTTTATACCTAAAATTAGCCCACTCACCTTAATGGCGTTGTTGTTTACCATCGTGGTGATGTTTGCGTTAAAAGGTGATTTGATCGTACAACTGCCTTTAGATGTCGTACATATTGCGATTCCGTTGTTAATTTATTTTATCATCATGTTTTTACTGAGTTTTATGATGGGTAAAGCCATTGGTGCTAGTTATGAAAAATCTACCACCTTGGCATTCACCGCTGCCAGTAACAACTTCGAGCTAGCCATTGCGGTCGCCGTCGCGGTGTTTGGCATCAATAGTGGCGCAGCGTTTGCCGCCGTGATCGGGCCATTAATTGAAGTGCCAGTGATGATTGCCTTAGTGAATGTGGCCTTTTATTTTCAAAAGCACTTTTTTGCTCAAGAATTACACCAATAGCGCCGCTGCCAGCGTAATTTTATTTGAATGCCTGCGCTTTTGCATCTGTCTTGCACCAAGCGCACCCGCAATTAAGTTCGGCAAATCTGTAGTGCAAGTCATATCGAGTGATCGTCGATTTGCAGCTTTACCCCACATCCTGCAACTAAAAACTCCATAAAACTTTTAATACTGCATCTATAATTATCAGGATGAGCTCCTAATCTTTGGGAAACTGCGTATTTCGAGCCGTATACCGTCGTGACTTAAGTAGGAATATATGCAATCAACTAAAGCATGTTTTAGGCTGCCCCGTTATTTCACCCCCGTAATACCTTGTATTGCAGCCTTGCTGCAATGGGAATTATGGAGCTATATTCAGCCTTTTACCTGGATCTTTTTTTACCCGGCGGTATTTATTAGCGCTTGGTTAAGCGGTTTGCTCGGGGGATTATTAGCCACTTTCACCTCCGTCATATTGGCGTTGTATATTTTTATACCTCCCCAATGGTCATGGGAAATTGCCGAAACACGTTATGTAGTCTCCATGGCAGTGTTTACCGTGATGGGCATGTTGTTTAGTCTGGTGTTTCATCGTTTACATCGTGCCCAAGCTAATCTTCAACAATTAACCGCTCAAGATTTAACCTTTAGTAAAGATAGACTCAATCAAACCTTACAAGCCGCCAATGCGGGGTATTGGGAGTGGAATATTCATACCAATGAAAATCATTGGAACGATTCACTCTGGGAGTTATACGGTCTGAAGCTGAATTCAGTAACACCTAGCTACGATGCCTGGTTAATGACAGTGACGCCTGCAGAACGTTCAGCGGCGCAACTCGCTATTCAAGCCGCAGTCGAACAGCAAAAAGAATTGCGTTTGGAATGGAGTTTGGCCAATCCGGTCAATGGCAAGAAACGCTGGTTAATGTCGCGCGGAAAGCCTGTTTATGACCCAAATGGCGAGCTAAATTTATATCGCGGCGTCGTCTTTGATATCAGCGAACGCAAAATAGCTGAACAAGCGCTTGTTGATAATGAGCGGCTTCTAAATGACACACAGGCCATCGCCCATATCGGCAGTTGGATGGTCAATCTTAATTCTCAGGAAATTGTCTGGAGCGAGGAAACTTATAATCTCTTCGGCTTAAAGTATCAACAAGATCTTCCGTTACGCTTAGAGCAAATTTTAACTTTAGTACATCCCGATGATAGGTCGCGCGTGCAGCAACAGGTTACTGACTGTTTGGAGGGCAATCAGCCACAAGGCATTCAATTTCGTATTCAACGTCAAGCGGATGATGAACGCTGGCTGTTTAATTATGCCCGCTTAGAAACAGATCATGACGGAAAACATCTGCGCTTGATTGGAACCGTGCAGGATATTACCGATCAAAAACGCATTTTATTTGAACATCAGCTCTGGGCGGATGCTTTCCACTACTGTGCTCATGGGATAGCCATTGGTAATGCAGAAACGGGTAGACTGGTCACCTGCAATCCTGCCTTCGTACATTTACTGGGTTCTAAAGACCCGCAAGAATTTGTAGATAAAGAAATTCTATCGCTACATATCCCTGAACGCAGAGAATATGTGTTCGAGCATTTACAAAACGCGGATAAAGTTGGCTGTGCCTCGTATGAATCCATGTTAAGACATGCTGATGGCTCGGCAATCAACGTACAAGTCGATGTGGTCAGTGTCAAAAATACTGAGCAGAAAGTGCTGTACCGCGTAGCGACTATTCAAAATATAAATCGGCGTAAACAACAAGAGTTAGAAATTTTCAATCATCGGCAGCATCTAGAACAATTAGTGGATGAACGCACCCAAGATCTTGAAGCAGCTAAAGAAACCTCAGAACGCCTTGCGCACGTCAAAAGCATTTTTCTCTCTAATATGAGCCACGAAATCTGTACGCCGATGAATGCGGTCTTGGGATTTTGCTATTTACTGCAACAGCAAGAACTCAATATTGATGCCCGCAGTTTAGTTGCGAATATCGATAGTGCGGGACGTTCTTTGATGGGCATCATTAACGATATTCTCGATTTTTCTAAGATAGAATCCGGGCATTTAGAAATTGAACAGCAACCGTTTCGCTTGCATGAAGTGTTGGATAATCTAGCGTCCTTGATCGCCATCTCTTCGGGGAGCAAAAATCTGGAAGTCTCAATCATTCCGCCATTGGTCGCAGATGCTTTGATTGGCGATGGCTTACGTTTACAACAAGTCTTACTGAATTTGCTTAATAATGCAGTGAAGTTCACCGAGCAGGGTGAAGTGGCACTGCGGGTGACGGAGGTGAGCACGGGTTCTGAAGAGGTCACACTGTTATTTGCCGTGAGTGATACCGGTATTGGTATTCCAGAGGAGCAACAAGTTGATTTATTTTCCGCGTTTACTCAAGCTGATAGCAGTATCAGTCGTCGCTTTGGTGGGACAGGCTTAGGTTTGTCCATCTGTCAGCAATTAATCAAGCTTATGGGCGGAGAATTACACGTAAGCAGTATTGTGGGCGAGGGCAGTAAATTTTGGTTTGAGCTGACACTCAAGCGCAATTTGCAGGTCAATATGACTGCAAGTCCATTGACGAATTTAAAACTTCTGGTGGTGGATGATAATAATTCAGCGCGGGAGGCCTTAGTCTTAATCTCCAAAAGCTTAGGCTGGCAAGCAATTGCTTTAGCGTCAGGGCAAGAAGCTATTTTGCACGCCTTAGAACGGCAGGAAGCCTACGATGTCATCCTGCTTGATTGGAAAATGCCGGGTCTAGACGGCTTGGCAACTGCCCAAGTCATCCGCAAAGTCACCCAAGATGCTATTACTGCGACTGGGCGTTCACCGATTATTCTCATGATTACCGCCTATTCAAGAGAAGCGTTACTTGCCGAAGCCGATGTGCATAATGTTGATGCCTTATTAAGCAAACCAGTGACGCCCTCTGGTTTATTTAACGCCGTGACCACGGTCTTAAAGCATAGGCAGGAGCAATCAGGGGAATTAAGCACGGCGGTTGCAGCTCAAGTGTCACAAGATCGACTGAAAGATATTAGGATTTTGGTCGCAGACGATAGCGATCTCAACCGTCTTCTGGCGCAACGTATACTGCAGGATGAGGGGGCGATAGTGACCCTCTGCGAAAATGGGCAGGAAGCCCTGAACTGGTTATTGCAGAACCCTGATAGCATCGATATCGTTTTGATGGATATCCAAATGCCGCTGTTGGATGGTTATGAAACTACTCGGGCTATTCGTCAGCATCCGCAATTTGCTGCCTTACCTGTGGTCGCTCTGACTGCAGGTGCGTTTAAAGGCTTGGATGAAGCCGCCTATGCTGCTGGCATGAATTGTTATATTACCAAACCGTTTAATGTGGCAAATTTAGTTGGGACTATTCAACGTTTAACGCAGCAATTGCTAGGTGTAAGCGACATTGAAAACGATTTGGTTGATACACCACGACCTTTCCTAACTATTGCTGAGGGTGACGCCAACGCAAGTGATTTTAGTTTACCTGGGATTAATGTGAGCGCTGGATTAAAGCTTTGGAAAAACCCTGTTTTATACCAGCAAAACTTATCGCAATT
>SXIZ01000289.1 GCA_005779525.1 Methylococcaceae bacterium | reverse complement strand
TGGAAAGATGAGTTAATGCAGGAAGTCGATAGAACCGTGCATCATATGCAGGACGATGCCACTAACTTTCCAGACCCTAATGATCGGGCGACTCAAGAATCGGAGTTTAGCCTAGAATTAAGAACCCGTGATCGTGAGCGTAAATTGATAAAAAAAATCGAACAGTCGCTCAAAGATATCGAACGGGGAGATTATGGCTATTGCGAAGCGTGCGGAGTTGAAATCGGCATTCGTCGCTTGGAAGCAAGACCGACGGCAGTATTATGTATCGATTGCAAAACCCTGGATGAAATTCGCGAACGCCAAATGGGATAACTCACACGCTGCAAAATCAACCACGCTATGTAGGCCGGTTTGCCCCCTCGCCCACTGGCCTACTGCACCTTGGCTCGCTCTTTACTGCCTTAGCCAGTTATTTGGATGCCAAAGCTCACGACGGGCTTTGGTTATTGCGAATTGATGATCTAGACACGCCGCGTGTCGTGAAGGGTGCTGATAGTCAAATTTTTTCGACCTTGGAACATTTTAATTTGCATTGGGATGGCCCAGTGTACTATCAAAGTCAACACCAGTCTGACTATGCGGCGGCCTTAACTGAATTAGAGCAACAAAATCTACTCTATCCCTGCTATTGCAGTCGTAAAACCTTGAGCCAACTCAGTCATGGGCATTCAGAGGCTGAAGCCGTCTATCCAGGGTATTGCAGAGAGCACCTGAGCCAGACGCAAGCTCCCCATGCTGTGCGGCTTAAAACCCCGCCCAAGGCAGTCTGTTTCACCGATGGCATTCAAGACTACGTCAATGAGCATCTTGCCACTCAGCATGGTGATTTTATTGTAAAACGCAAGGATCAGTTATTTGCTTATCCGTTTGCCGTCGTCATTGATGATCATCTACAAGGCGTGAATCATGTCGTACGCGGAGTCGATTTACTCAGTGCGACCTGCAAGCAAATCTATGTGCACAGCTGTCTTAATTTAACCGTCCCCAGGTATTTGCATGTTCCAGTGATAGTCAATCCAGACGGCAGCAAATTAAGCAAACAGGCGTTTGCACCCGCAGTCACGCAGCACAACACCTCAGCTCGAATGTTTCATCTACTGCAATTATTACAGCAGCAACCACCCGTAGACTTAGCAAGTTATCCAGTGGCGCAACAATTAGCCTGGGCGATTGCACATTGGCAACCCCAACGCTTGCATAAGGTACTATCGATACCCGTCCCATCAGAGAACTATAGCCAAATAGCAACGGATACGCTCACATCCTGAGCACCGACTTTAATCGGATAAATATTTCAAATGGTATTTTTGCACGCGGTAGCGCATGGTTTCGCGCGTCGTCCCCAGCATACGTGCAGCTGCGGTCACATTGTGATTACTGCGCAGCATGGCTTCTTCGATAATGAATTTTTCCATATCCTGTAATGATAGACTGCCGTCTAAAGGGATGTACAAACCCTCTTCTGCATGCACAGGTAAGGTTTTCTGATTAGGTAGTTGCAGCCATTGCAACGGAAAAATCTCGCTATCTGCCAATAAGACACAGCGCTCAATGACATTATGCAATTCCCGAATATTTCCAGGCCATTGGTATTGTTCCAGGATTGGCCACAACTCTTCAGGGATAATTTTGATGTTTTTCCCGGTTTTGGCGTTACATTCACTAATAAACTGCGGTACCACAGCACGCAAATCTTCAATCCGTTGGCGTAGCGGGGGAATAAAGATATTCAACACGCTTAAGCGATGAAATAAGTCACGACGAAACTCCCCTGTGGCAACTTTTTCTTGTAAATCCTGATTGGTGGCCGCGATGATTTGTACATCCACACTGGTCTCGACCTCACTGCCCAAGCGGCGAAATTTTAACTCTTCAACGGCTTTGAGTAACTTACTTTGTAAGTCCAAATTCATTTCGCCAATTTCATCTAAAAACAAGGTCCCGGTATGCGCCTGCTCTAATAAGCCTCGGTGACGCTTTTTGGCGCCCGTAAACGCCCCGGCCTCATAACCAAATAATTCTGACTCCAATAATTCCCTAGGAATTGCAGCGCAATTAATTTCAATTAATGGCCCTTTAGCCCGATTGCCCGAGTAATGTAAAATCCGCGTTACCAAGCCTTTACCGGTTCCGGTTTCGCCGTTGATAATCAGACTGGAGAAGTTCACCTTGGATAATTGGCGTAACATATCGCGTAACAGCTGCATTTGCTTGCTGTCACCCACGAGCGCTTCAAAAGTGTAACGTTGATGCTGCTTGGTGGTTTGCTGGTGTAAACGCCGCTGGGCACGGGCACTGCGCGCCGCCCCCTCGACCAACATATGTAAGTGCCCAAGTTCGCACGGCTTTTCAATAAAATCATAGGCCCCTAAGCGGACCGCACGTACCGAATCTGCGACGGAGCCATAGCCCGTTAAAAAAATCCATTCGGTATTACTCAGATGGTTGTGTACTTGTTCCAGAAAGTCTAAGGCATTGCCATCGGGCAAATTCATATCCGACAAGACCACCAGGGGGTCAATGCTTTGTTCGGCAAACAGTTGGTTAGCACTCTCAATACTCGTTACTAAAATGGCTTCCCACCCATGTTTGCGAAAGAAGCGTGCGAGTTCATTACCCAATAAGGATTCGTCTTCGATAATTAATAAACAATCTTGCATAGGCTTAAATAGGCAGAGTTAAAGTCGCAATGGCATGACCATAGGTATCATTTTGTAACACTAAATTACCTCCTTGTGAACGCGCAAATCGCTGCACCATCGATAATCCTAAACCCGTTCCCTGCTCTCGCGTACTCACAAAAGGTTTGATACCGTGTTTGATTAACTGTTGCGGAAAACCTGCCCCAGTATCATGCACTACAATTTTGAGCTTGGCGAGGTTACATTCTGCATTCGGTGCCTCTAGCAGGACACAGATACGAATCACGCCGCCTTCTGGCTCTAGTTCTTGCACCGAATTGAGTAACAAATTAAGCAGCGCTTGGCGAAATTCGATTTCAGGGATGTTTGGCTCAATGTCAGTCTTAAACTCCAATTGTAATTGGATATTTTCTGCAATTTGATACTTTAATAAGGTTGTCAACTCCCCGATTAAGCGCTGCAAATTAACTGCCTTAATTTTCTCAGGAGTGTGCTTAGCAAAGGCTAATAAATCGTTTAGGCGTTGCTTTAAGCGAGTGGTCTCGGCGCTCACCAGTCGTAAGCGTTCTGCTAAATCCGGATCCGTACAATCACTAAGCATATTCGCTAAAGCCGCTTGAATCCCGGCTAAGGGATTACGTAATTCATGCGCCGCACTGGCGGCTAACTCACCCACCGCCGCCAAACGCTCTGCCCGCGCTAAAGAATGACTTTGTTCTAAGAGCGTATGCGTGGCTTGGCGTACTGCGTGTTCCAACAACTGGGTGTGCTGTAAATGCTCAGCCTCCAATTCAATTAAGCGGATAATCAAACGGTTGTAACTATTAAATAACGGCTTTAAAACGGGCTCCAGGGTATGGTCGGCTATCGGCTGCATTTCGCCATTGGTCAAGCCCGTTAACAGGTGTTCCAACGCTTGTAGCGGTGCAAGTAGACGTTTATGAAAAAATAAGCGGGTTAAAAATAATAAACACCCGATGACGATCAACGGAAAAATCAATGCAAAATTTAATTCCAAGCTACTATCCGTATGCACTTGGCTTAATAACTGCTCTTCTTTTTCTAGCTGTTTGGAAAAAAACTCACTGGACGCTAATAATGCCGAGAGTAACTCAGGCTCCGGCACCGAATGATTTAGTAATTTATGCATCTTATCCAATAATTCCGCAGTATCTTCGTCATCCGGGTGATGTTGCTGCAAAATAAAGATAATTTTATTGACCACCTGAATATTATCTTCGGGTAAATGATCAGGGCTTTGCAATTGCTGATGGTGTAACTGAAAAATCAATTGCTGTAATTGTTGGACATGCAAAATATCCTGCTTTAGAGTTTCTATGCGCTGTAAATTGCGCCAGGTAATCCCCCCAAGAGCAATCAATTCCACCACAATAAAAATCCCCAGTACAATACTGATGGTGATTAACGGGCGAAACAGGATTTTGTTCATGGCCTATTTGGGCAAATGCGCTAAAAATTTTGCACAACTATAAGGGGCCGTTCCAGAACACACGCCCCAAAATGCACCTACATCGGCTTCTTTACTGGCTTTCCAGGCTTCATCGAACGCTTCAAATACTGTAACGGCATGCTTTTTCTGCTGCATCAATTTTAAGGTGCTCTGCACTACCAGCGCCTGATCTTTAGGACTCGCTAAACCGCAGTTTTTACCCGTATGCTGATTTTTTACCGTCATGCCCCGCGGTCCATGGGGCCAACCAAACTCAGTAATCGCAACGGGTTTGCCGGGATAGGTTTTTTGCACATCGTTATAGCGCGCTAAATGAAATGCCGCCGCTTGGTCAGCCGGGGTACATTTGAATAAATCAGCATGGCGGTTTTCCCACCAGGGAAACACATTAATACCGATCCAATCCACTTGCTGGGCAAAACTGGTCGGCTTACAGGGACGCTTACGATCACACCATTCCCACCAAGTGTCTATGGTCGTAATCGGCTGTTTCACCTTGGCTTCTCGCAACGCTGTGATACAGCGACTAATCTCGCCATCGAAGGCATAGCCATTGCGGGTACGCACTTCGGAACCACAGCTAAGCTTAACAATAGTCTCTGGAAACGCCCGCGCCACTTCAATACCACTTCGGATGGATTGCGAATTTACCGCCACATCATTATCCAGCCAAATAATGGCGACCACCTTGATATTGCGCGCTTCCGCAGCGGCAAAGGTGTATTCCAAACCATTCACAACCCCATAAGTCATGATGCAGCGAAAAGGCGTTTCCGCGACAATTTTATCTAATAAAGTATCGATTAATTCCCTTGAAGGTGAAGGACCAAAATTCGGGTTGAGCTTGTCGACGTAAGGACTAAATGCCAGACATTGCTGCGTAGGATCTGATGTTTTGACGGGAGCAACAGGCGCGGACCACGCCGAGAATGCCACGCCCCAAAACAGCACACAACAGCTTAAGCAAAAGGTAAAAGGCGATTTCATAAGAGACTCAGTGAGGTGTTAAGGAAAATGATTGCTAGAGCATAATTGCAAGTTGTACCTAGCGCGATTACTTTGCATGCACTTTTTGCAATCAAACCCTGCAAAATAAGTCGGGGAATTAGCCAAGCCTGCAAAAATTGTAGCTATTATCCAAGTAAACAGTTAAGCTTAGTGTACAACTTATTTAAAATCATAGTGTTAATTTTACAGACTTCACTGGCATAGTTATCGCTAGCGCTGCTTGATTATCCAGAACAATGCCCCATTTTGTTAGAATTTAAGTCACCGGAGAATAGCTATGCATAAATCACAATGGCTGAACTTTTTAGTCACTAGCCTATTTTCTTCACCTTTATTCGCGCTCACAATGTTGCCGATTAACACCGATGTCGCCAATAAAGCCAGCTTTACCACGACCAATCAAAAGTTAACGCCCAGTAATACATTTTTATCCGATGAAGCTATCCAATTAAAATTTAATTTTGCCGTACCTCAGACCCATCAAGGTAAAAATGCAAATTTATATCTAATAGCCAAATATAATGATAGCTATTATATGCGCACGCCAACGGGTTGGACACCCTGGAATCTCGTCAGCGCTAGTCTACAAACGTTTCAAAGCAAAATACTCGCCAAAGAAGAAAACATTGAGGTTTTAAATCACGCGACTTTACCTGCGGGTGAATATTTAGTCTATGCAGGTTACCAACTCGCTGGCGAAGATAATTTATATTTTAACGCCGTCCCCGCGACCCTAGCGATATTCGATAAAGGCTCGGCAGCATTACATAAAGTGCGCAACAAAGAAATTCTGACTGAATTTTTTGATCGCGGTAGCAATGGTTTTAACAAAGGTTTTGGCGGCGGCTTTAGTCCAGTAGCGTCCTTTTCGCCCGCACCTACACCAACCCCTTCCTTGGTCAACACTGCAGCGACCGACAGCGCCGGAAGTTCAACGCCAGTGTCGCAAACGAATCTCCAAGAACTAGGCGTCGATGAAAGTGACCGTATTAAAGCCAAAGGCGAACAGTTATTTGCACTAGAAACGTGTTTGCTAGATAGTAGCAAGCAATGCCTGTCTGCTTATCGCATGACCGCTGAACCTGCGGGTACCCAAAAGCTTGGACAGCTGAATTTGGACATGAATAATTACAGCAACGGGCAATTATATTTACCCGCAACGCCCAATCAAGAGAGTCCGCAAAAACTGGTCTACCTGAATAGCTCATTTAACTATCCGGTTTTCAGTTTCTGGTTTTCACCGTATTTCTGGGGCAATAACCAAACTCACATTGCTTTGCTGGATGTCAGTCAACCGGAGAACATGCAGGTTAAACAAAAAATTACCTTGAATAGTGCCTTGATCTCAAGCCGCATGCTGAATAATGTTTTATATCTGGTGACCCGAAAAAATCCACAATATACCTTTACGCCCCCTAAACCCGTGGCCTTAGGCGCACCTGCAAGTGAAAATGTGACGGCAAAAGCCCCCGACTTAGTGCTATTACCCGCTCCGCAGCCCGAGCCACCCAGTACTAAAGACGCAGATAATTTATTGCCGACCATCAGTTTTGACCAAGATCCAGCGACGCCGTTAGTCAAGTCTGAAGACTGCTATATTCCGGCACAAAGCAGCGACAAAGTCGTCGATAACACCTTAATCCTGGTTACCGCTATTCCGCTCGACAACCCTAAGCAACATTACTCAGTGTGTGTAGCGGGCAATATCGATACGTTTTACATGTCCACCCAAGCAATATACTTAGCAAGTAGCAAATATCCCTATCAATTAAACGGGTCAAATATCGTCTATAGCGCGCAACCCCAAGAACTGAGTACGCAAATTCATAAATTTGCTCTAGGTGCCAACACCCTAAACTATAAAGGTTCAGGCGATGTCCCGGGGCATTTGGGTTGGAATTCCGATAAACAACCCTTTCGTATGGGTGAGTACAATAATATTTTGAAAATAGCGACGTCTCTAGGACAAACCTGGGATGCCAGCTCTCGCACGCGCGTTGGCGTTCTGCAGGAAGATAGCGCCAGCCAGAGCCTGAAAGAAATTGCACATTTAGACAACTTAGGTAAGCCCGGGGAACAGCTCTATGCGGCGCGCTTTATCCAAAACCGCGGTTATTTAGTCACCTTTAAAAATACCGATCCCTTATACGTTTTAGATTTTAAAGAACCCAGTAAACCTGAAATTCTCGGCGAATTGCACGCTAATGGCTACTCAGATTACTTACACCCGATCGGAGAAAATTATTTATTAGGTATTGGTAAAGATGCCAGTCCAAGCAACAGCGCCACCGATAATGATCGCTTTGCTTGGTATCAAGGCGTTAAATTGGCATTGTATGATGTGACGGATGGCAATAGCCTGAAAGAAGTGGATAGCTTGATCATAGGCAAGCGCGGCACGCAATCCGCAGCACTGTATGATCATCATGCGCTCGCATGGTTAGCCAACGGAACACAAGCCACCTTAGCCCTACCGATTGAATTGCATAATAATCGCTACCCCGAAAACTATAATACTTACAATTATAATTATGACTATAACCTGCCCTCCACGTATTACGATTGGACGCATACGGGTTTATATCTATTCTCGGTGGATACTGGCAGCAAACCCAGCTTAAGCTTAAGCCGCCGAATTATTGCCGATGCCAACAATCCAAAATATTATGGTGACTATACTGGCGCGAGCACCGACAACGATAGAGCCGTGATTCAAGGCGGCTCGGTACATTATCTCCACAATAATCGCATCCTGTCATCGCCCATAACCCCCTAGTCGGAGTTAGAGCTATTGCATATGAACAGGAGCATTCTTAATCACAGATAGAAGTCTGCGCACGAACTTTTAGCGCGAAAACTCACGCGGTGACGGCTAATCTCCGTCACCGC
>SXIZ01000288.1 GCA_005779525.1 Methylococcaceae bacterium | reverse complement strand
GTGCAGAAAATACAACGGTTATGGTCGATCATCACCTCCGGGTGCGAGGCATCGAGCTCACGGTGCGCATAAAAATGCGGGAAATGGTTATCCAACATATTCAGATAATAGGCGACGCCCTGGAGTTGGCAATTGCCAGTTTTTTCACACGACGGACAATAATGGTTGCCTTCAACAAACAACATTTGGGTAATCTTTTGTCTATCATCGTTGAGTTCTTTGGTGTTGTTAAGAATATTCTGGCCTTCAGCCGCCGGAAAGGTGCAGGCCGAACAATTACGCCCGTTCACTTTCACGGTGCATAATTTGCAACTGCCATGCGGCGTAAATTCAGGATGATGACATAAATGCGGAATATACACGCCAGCTGCAGTAGCTGCTTCGATAATGGTTTGCCCGTCTTCAAACGGTATAGTGACGCCATCAATGGTCAGCGTTTTAGACATGATCTTCTCCCACTTGTGCTAAATGCGCTGCTGGATCGTTGCGCTGCGCCATGCGCCGCGCTGTTTCCAGAGCACCGTCCAAATCAAAGCCCGGTTCGTAGCTGATTTTTTTCAAACGCGATTGATAGACTTCTGGATAACGTTCCAGAGTCGATAAAATGGGGTTAGCCGCAGTTTGCCCCAATCCACAATGGCTATTATTTTTGACCAATTGGCACAATTCTTCTAAAGCAGCCACATCGCCTGCCGAACCATGCCCAAGCAAAATTTTATCCAATTGGTTTTTAAGTAGCGAAGTTCCAACGCGACAGGGCGTACAAAAACCGCAACTTTCATGCGCGAAGAAATGCGTGAAATTCGCTGCAATATCTAACACATTACGGCTGTGATTAAACACGATAAATGAACCTCCGGTGGCGAGGTCTTCAAAAGCTAGTTTGCGCGTGAATTCATCTTTAGAAATAAAAATCCCTGAAGGCCCACCAATTTGAACCCCCATCACATCTTCCGCACCACAGGCTTCTAAAATAGTATCAATTTGGGTGCCAAAAGGATATTCGTAGATGCCAGGGGCGTTTACATCACCCGAAATACTCAATATTTTGCTGCCTTGGGATTTTGCGGTTCCTACGGCGGCAAACCATGCGCCGCCATGTAAAGCAATGTTCGCCGCGGCTAAAAAGGTTTCAACGTTATTGACGACTGTGGGTTTATTTAAATAACCTTGGGTGACGGGATACGGTGGGCGATTGCGAGGAATCCCCATTTTGCCTTCCAAAGATTCGATCAACGCTGATTCTTCACCGCAAATATACGCGCCCGCCCCGAGGCAGATTTCAATATCAAAGCATAAATCGCTACCCAAGATGCGATCGCCCAGCAAACTCGCTTGCCGTCGCTGTTCCAAGGTTTCTTGCAGCGCGTCGTACAGAAATAAATATTCACCGCGTAAGTATAAAAATCCTTGGGTAGCACCAATAATGGCGGCGGCAATAGTCATCCCTTCAAAGACTTGATCCGCATAACTATTTAATAAAACTCTATCCTTAAACGTTCCGGGCTCACCTTCGTCAGCATTACAGACCACGTAGTGCTGATCGGCCTGTTCTTCCGCGCAAAATTGCCATTTCATTGCAGTTTTAAACCCTGCTCCGCCCCGACCACGCAAGCCAGATTGATCGATCTCCGCCAAAGTGGCTGTTGCTCCGCGCTTAATTAAAGCTTCGAGCGCTGCACCGGGAACAAAATCTTGCTGCAACAACAATCCGGCCTGTTTGATATTATCTTCTACGGCAAACAAGGTTTTAGGCCATGTGGATAAAGGTTCGCGGCGCTCAATTAAGTCTACGATTTGATCAATACGCGCTGTATCTAATTGAGTTAAAGGAAGGCCATTGATTAAGCCTGCCGGGCCTTGATCACATAAACCTGTGCACGAAGTATTTGCCAAGCTCACTACGCCATCTGCCCGTACTTTTCCAATTTCGACCTTAAGCTGCGCAGCAAAATACTCTATTACGGCCTGTTTACCCAACATATGATCAGTAATGGAATCACTTATTAAAATTTCATACTGCCCTTGGGGGGTAAGATGGAAAAAACTGTAGAACTCGATTACACCCAGCACCTGAGTGCGTGGAATGTTAAGGCCCTCTGCAATCAAAGCAATGGCTTCGGCTGGAATATACTGGTAACGGGCCTGAACTGCCCGCAAAATTGCCAATAATCGCGTAGATTGATCGCCATGCTCCGCCAGTACACTTGCAACAAACTGTTTCATCGTATCTCCATGGACTCGCCAAAAACATTATCAAAAGTAATTATAATCTAGTCCCTGTAAACCGGGGGATTTGATTCGTACTAATTTTTGTTGTTCAGCTGTTGTTTAGGTAAAGTGCTTTGCTGGTTAAATTCAGTTGTTGTCTGTCGAGGTGGGAATTGCCATTTTTCAAGGTGACCAGCGAAAAGATGCCGTAAGGATTAAAATTGTAAAATGCACCTCAACAACGCATAAGCGGCCTAAATCTAAAAAATAATATTCAAGTTACCATTGACATTATTAACCATAATAATCAATATGAAGTAAGCTAAAAGTAGGAGGATTACCATGATTAATGAAATTAATGCAGTTACTTTCCGGCAAAATCTAGGAGAAATGTTAAATCAAGTCCAATATCGGCATGACTCAATTGTGATTAAAAAAGATGGTAAAGCTGTCGCTGCATTGGTTGATGCACCTTTATTTGATCGGATATGTCGCTTTAAAAAAAGATTTGATTCGCTAAGTCAAGAAATAACAGATGCTTATGCAAATGTTCCGCAAGAAGAAGGCTTAAATGAAATTGACGCTATTGTCTCAGACACTAGGAATTCTTAAAATCCAGCAATGTCGCAAATTTGTATTGTCCTTGATACCAACGTTTTACTCTCTGGAACCGCATACCCAAGCTCCATACCAGGAAAAATAGTCTCCGCATGGCGAAATGGAAGCATAGAAGTTATCCTTTCTGAATATATTTTGGATGAATTGCATCGCGTGCTTCCAAGGCTTAATCACCGCCTTGGCTGGTCGAATATGGAAATTCGGGATTTTGTCGATAGCTTGGCGTTTCTCGCGGACCTAGTTGAGCCAATCCAAATTTCTGACCCCATACTACGTGATAAAGCAGACCAACCCGTTCTTGGAACATTCTTAGCCGCAAATGCTAAATATCTGGTTACGGGAGACAAAGATTTACTGGCTTTATCGGTATATTATCCAATCATTACGCCAGCAGATTTTTGGCAATTGCATGGGAAATGATTGAGGCATCATTTATTTAAAGCAGTATTGCTGGACGGGATTTGCAATCTCGTTCGTAATGTTTTGTGTCAATCACCATCATTATCCATTACATAATGGGTGCAGCGGGGTTGCAAATCCCGCCGCGCTCAGTCACTGAATATATCTTTCGGCGCGCATCTGGCGCGCCGGGTTCAAGTGTGGGATTTTTGAGGGCTAACTTGTACGAAACAACTCAAGCTGTTCAATTAGTTCAATTAAATCATGTGGTATTTCGTCCTTTTCAAATTCGTCGATAACTTGAAAATCGGTGAGGTTAACCTTGTAATCCTCCTGAATAGCATTTCTAAGTAACCTAATTGTTGTTTTGCCGGGTACAATCTCCATTCGAGTGTTGATATCTACCCATAAGCTATCAAATATTTCAATAGCCTGCCTACTTACGGTACCAATATCTGTGCTATTTCCTTGGTAATGACTGATGCGTTTTGCAATATATTGTGATTGAGCATCAAGCTTTAAATCACTTGTTATTTTTTCCAAATATGAACAAATACTTATTTTAACATTTACAGTATCACCAAATCTTCGCCTTCTACTTTCAATCTGCTTAGCCAAGACTCGCTCAAGTACAGGAATTACCAATAAGTAGTTTTCCATTTCTTTTCGCTGATGGATGTGGGCATGAGTTAACTCAGCCTTTAAACCATCTAAAATACCGTCAATTTCTTCCTGACAGTAATAATCCTTATCATAAATTGCAAAAAGTTTCATGTTTGCATCGATCGTTTTTTTAACACCCCATGCAAACGACTTAATCTTCTCCCATGAAGAGAAGCCACCGGATTCAAACGCGGTTAGGTCGTTTCCCGATGCTAAGTCATGAAAACCTAAGTTTTTCGCAAACCGCCTGACTGATTTATAGTCACTCATACCCTCTACAAACAGAATTTTCTTGGTTCTCGCTAGATGAGTAAGAGTGACATTCTGTGTTGAACCTAATGATTCGATAGCAACCTGTACTCCTTCAATATCTTTCAATCGTTTTGCAGATCTGCTACTTTTATTTATCAGAAGTATTTCAGAAGGATCGGCTTCCCCCATGATTTCTACTGAATGTGTTGCGATTAAGACATCCGCATCAATTCCTCTAAGAATGCCAAGTAACTGACGCTGCACGTCTGGGTGTAGGTAAATCTCTGGTTCATCAATAACCACGATGCTTGCATCGCTTGATCGAGATAAGTGGGTTAGCAACTGACACCAGATTTGAAATCCGAAACCAGCCCAATAAAGTTCTCTATCAATTCTTTCTTCTGAAACGAACATACAAAGCTTTCGATTTGGAATATCTAGCTCAGGTCTGCTAATATTCATCCCAGGCCAAGTAGACGATATCATTTCGGCAAATTTGGTCCACCCTTCTCGAAAGTAATGCCAATAGTTTCTAAAATGCCTGCATGCCCTATGAGAATTTAGGGAGTTCTTAACAGTTTCTTCATTTACATAGGCTTCTTAATGCTCAAGTGGACCTAAAACAGGAACTACCTGTATGTTTATTGGGAAAGCAGCGTTGAATTTACTAGGAGTGATAACAGTAGAGCCCTCATTCTCCCAGTGAAGAATACAGCCACCTTCATTTGGAAAAAACAAGAAAAGCTTGTTGCGGTTAGTTAACCTAAATTCTATTTTGCTGTTTTCGCCGTTGTAGTCCGTTGCAACATTTTCAAGCGATACACTGATTTGTTGTTCAGGTACCTTGTGTCCAAAGCCTGTACTTCCATTTGGCAATGGGACTCTCTCAGCCTTAAGTCTTCTAGCTTTTCGTAGCGCAACATCCAAAATTCTAAATGCACTAATTATGGTTGACTTACCAGCATTGTTCGGTCCAACTAAGATATTAGTCTCACTCAAGCTGACCGAATAATTACTCAATGCTTTAAAATTCGTAAATTTTATAGAACTAATCCTTATGTCAGACAAATTTAACTCCTTTATTTCAAAATCTAGAATAAAAACCCAGATAGATAATTATAATTTGCCGCCAAATTTTCATTGACACGATTATTTATCAGAGCGTGATGCCTCTTTTCGTATATGGTCAGAAATAAGCATTAACGGCGGGTAATGAACCAATAGCTGCTATTGAATTAGATGAGATGATAGACCGCAACGGGCCGTAACAAGACACTCAACCCTATCAAACCAAACCATAAGCTATCCCACAAGCCAAACCCCAACCACCTGCTCAAATTCAACGCTAAAGCAGAATACCTACATCCCAACATCATTCTTCCACAATCCAAAATTATTTTCCGCATAGTTTTTGCAACTATCAACAATAATCTTAAGCTAGCCGCTAAACAGGCTTTTAGTCTGTGGTTAGACAGCAGACTAAAAGCCTAAGCAAAGCTAATAATTTCTAGCTAGTGTTAGTGCGCGACGCTTACTTTTGAACCTTTAGTTTGACCAATCGCGGCTAAGGTTTCATTAAACCAAGGGGCATCGATATCAAACGGTTTACCACCTTTGATACGTGGAAACTCGATAGCACGCAATATATTGCCTTGATCTTCGTCATGACCAATCACGCCTGGTTCACGACGTAACGCGCATTCTACGGCTAAATCCGCGCAGGATTTAATCAAACGAATATCTTCAACATTCGAGGCTGCTGCTCTGGCGAAGTATCCTGATTTTTGCACCAAGGTTTTTTCTGCGCCCAACATTTGTGCAAATTGTTCACCAAACCATTTACCGGGATTAACCGCGTCTAATTTCACGTGACCGAAAGCATCGCGCGGCACTTCTTGGCCTTTAGCTTGCATTTCAGCTACGATAGACTCCACGCCTGCACCTTCAGAGACAAAAATGTTGACGCAGTCAACTTTGTCCATCACAGCGCTTAAGCGTTTGGCTTCTGCAGCGATGTCGATATTCATTTCGGGTACAAAGATACCGTGGACTTCGAACGCATTACGATCTAAACCTAATTCAGGTAACCATTCTGCGCGGTCTAATAATTTACGGTATTCTGCGGCAGTCGCTGCCGTTAACCAACCACAGCTACGGCCCATGACTTCATGCACGATTAACATGCGTGGGTTGGCGTTGTTCTCTGCAACCACATTCCAGAAGTAACGCGCACCTTGTTCAGCCGCGGTCCAAGCACCCAAAGATTGTTTAATCGGGAACACGTCGTTGTCGACGGTTTTAGGTAAACCGATCACGGTTAAACCATAGTTATTGCTGGCTAAGAATGCTGCTAAGTCCGCTGCTGCAGTATTGGTGTCGTCGCCACCAATAGTGTGTAAGACATCGACGCCGTCTTTTACTAATTGATCCGCAGCGACTTTTTGTGGGTCTTGACCTTCTTGTACTAAACCACGTTTCACACAGTCTTTAACGTTGGTTAATTTGACGCGGCTATTACCGATTAACGAGCCCCCAAAGCGGTGCAACAATCCAGCTTTTGCACGGACTTCAGGCGTAACAGTGTAGTAGTCACCCAGTAACAAACCTTTGTAACCACTGCGGTAACAAATAATTTCGATGCTTGGATCAATTTCTGTATAACGTTCGATCAAGCTACCGATGGCTGAATTTAAACAAGGTGCCAAGCCACCTGCAGTTAGAATCGCGACTTTTTTGGGTTTACTCATAATTAAGCTGTCTTTTTGAAAGTTAAGGATAAAATGGTTTTTTATAGGTGTCTGTAGTTAGCAGACTTAATAGTCATTTTTCAAGTTCTTAGGTGCTATTAAGAACTGAAAGGCCGCAGATTTTAGCATATTCTGTTGCATAACGCGGCCCTCAAAAAAGCAAAAATTCGGCGCTGCTTTTCTCGCCAATTTGCAAGCTTATCCAGTTTCTGCCTCGTCTTTGTCGGCTTCTTGGGCAATATCGGCGATTTCTTTTAAGCGACAAATGGCTTTGAAATTAAGGGTCTCTTCAGGATAACTGCCATCTTCTTGCATCACTCCCGCCTCTAAGCCCGTCAGTAACGTCAAGGTTTCATCGACGGTTGCAACACTGTAGACCGCAAATAAACCAGCAGCAACGGCATCAATCACATCCTGCTTCAGCATAAGATTACGGACATTAGCTTTAGGAATAATGACTGCTTGATCCCCGGTTAAACCACGTGCTTGACACAAGCGAAAAAAGCCTTCAATTTTTTCATTGACGCCACCAATCGCCTGCACTTCACCGTATTGATTTATCGAACCCGTGACCGCAAAACTTTGATTTATCGGAGTGCGCGTCAGGGCTGAAATCAAACAACACAGTTCGGCCAATGACGCACTATCGCCGTCGATATAGCCATAGGATTGTTCCATGGCAATGCTGGCAGAAATCGCTAACGGGAATAATTGCGCATAACAATGCCCTAAGTAGCCCGTCAAAATCAGTACCCCTTTAGAGTGAATTGACTGTCCTAATTCGGCTTCGCGTTCAATATCCACAATACCGCGCGAGCCGGGATAGACAGTCGTGGTAATCCGCGCGGGCGCCCCAAAACTGCTGTTGCCGATCTCTAACACCGTCAGGCCATTGATTTTGCCGATGGCGAAACCGTCAGTATCAATTAAGATGGTACCATCCAGCATTTCTTCGAGTATGTTCTCCGAAATTCTGCCGTTGCGTGCATCCCGCGCCATTAAAGCGTGTTCTATCGCGGCTTTATCGATTTGCGTTTGCTGCGATTGTTGACATAACAAATTAGCTTCGCCAATCAGCTCTAAAGAATCGTTGATGCGAGCAGATAAGCGGTGTTGGTGCTCGGACAACCAACAACTGTGTTCAATTAAGCGTTCCGCAGCGCAACGGGTTAACGGCAGCGTATTTGCATCTTGCGCTTGCCGATACATTAATTCTGCAAACTGCTGCATGCTCACCGGGTCTCGGCGGATATAGCTATCAAAGTCGGCAAGAATATGGAACATTTCATTAAATTCACTGTCCAGCTCGTGTAAGAGATAGTAAATTTCTTCTGAGCCAACCAAAATAATTTTAATATTGAGCGGAATCACCTCGGGTTTCAGGGTCATGGTATTGATGCCAAAATCCGCATACGGCGAATCAATCTCTACCCGTCCCCCTTTTAAAGCCCGTTTTAAGCCTTCCCAGACCAAAGGATAATTGATTAATTTTTCCGCATCGATTATTAAATAGCCGCCGTTGGCTTTATGTAACGCGCCTGGACAAATGCGTCTGAAATTGGTCACTAATGAGCCTTGCTCATTGACATACTCAATCCGTCCGAACAAATTCTGATAGGTAGGATGCTGCTCAAAGACCACAGGTGCGCCCAAATCGGCCTTGTGATCGATCATCAGATTGGGTAAATATAATTCGGTTAAGAAAACCCGTTTGGCATTATTGTCCCGCGCCTCCATCGAGCGATTGGTCAATAAATAATCGATAATGGTCGAGCTGAGGTTATCTTTGATTAATGATAAATAGCTCACGACATCATCAATCGATTCAAACTGTTCATTCAGCGCATGAAATAATGGCGCAATCGCGGTATCGATAGTTTCATTATCCAATTCGCGGGTTTTTTCTACCAGATTGCGTCGCCATTGCGGTAATTCGATTAACGCATCACTTAAATATTCTTCTAAGGCTTCGACTTGTTTATGAAACGCATCGCGTTCGCTTTGAGGAAGTAAGCTGAATTCATCGTCATCAATGGCTTTGTTATCAATAATCGGTGAAAAATTGATGCTATCGTTTTCACGAAATAACGCTATGCCTAAATCCGCTGCTTTGGCTTCGACCAGCTCGATCGCTTTGTTATACAGTTGATTAAATTGACGATCTATCACGCCTTTTTTCTGCTGATAGGTCGGACTTTCGAACGCTGCCGGAAAAGTGGCGAGTAAATCATCGCACATTTTTTCAATCGCTTTGGAGAAGTGTTGCCCCATGCCAGCAGGTAACTCCAGTGCTAACGGCTCGCGCGGATTATCAAAATTTTCGACGTAAGCGTAGGTCGGCGGCGGTTCCAGGGTTTTGGCATGCGCTTCTAAATATTGCCGAATCATACTTAAGCGTCCGGTACCCGAGTCCCCTTTCACATATATATTGTATCCGGGGGTGGGCATGGCGACGCCAAATTCTAAGGCCGTCTGCGCACGCTGTTGTCCCAAAATCCGGGTATCGTGCCTAGAGACTGCAGGTGGCCAAGGTAATTCAGCTAAATCTACGCTGAGTTTAAGTGCTGAAGGTGGAAGTTTTGACAAATTAGACATGCCCTAGAAGAGTGCACCAAGATTAAAAGCGCAATTTTAACATTATGTCGCTGCAATTTAGGCACATATTCAAAGTTAATCGCTTTTATGTAAGTGATATGCGTAATTGCCGCACCTAAATAACTAGCTCTTGTAACAAAACGAAGCCTAGTTATTTTCTGCAGGTTTAGAGCAAAATCCTGTTTTTAAAAGCCAAATACTTATCTTAGGTGGCAGCAACACTAGTATAATGTTTTTGGCACAATTTCTGCTTTTTCTAGATAAACCCCTAAAAACAGCACCAAAAGCCATTCAGCCACATGCAATGCACTGTTTTGGATCAAGGCCGCACTATTTAGGAACATCATTAAGGGAGGTAAAAAGTATGTCTACACATTCAATTTGGTCAAATTATCATACACATAAAGCATTCGATGAAATGATAGATCACCAAGGCACCACCCGAGATACTTGCGCCACATTGGGGCAGTATTTACAAACTTTGGGCATGGAAACTATCAAGGGTCGTCTGTCTGCAGCAGAAGCTGCAATTCTGGAAATGGGCATTACTTTTACCGTCTACAGCGATGAAGGCAATATTGATCGTGCTTGGCCTTACGATATTATTCCGCGACTGATTGATTTTCATGAGTGGAAATCCATCGAAGTTGGCTTAAAACAACGTCTAAAAGCGCTGAACTGTTTTATAAATGATGTTTACAACGAGCAACATTTTATCCGTGATGGTTTTTTACCTCCCGATCTGATTGAGAGCTCTGGAAATTTCCGTAAAGAATGCATCGGCATGCAACCTAAATTTGGTACCTGGGCCAATATCTGCGGCAGTGATTTAGTGCGCGCTGATGAAGGGAAGGTGTATGTCTTAGAGGATAATCTGAGAGTACCGTCTGGGGTGTCGTACATGATCGAAAATCGGGTCATTACCAAACGTGTTTTTCCTGAATTGCTACAAAATTTAGATATTTTGCCTGTCGATGACTACCCTACGCAGTTGTTGGAGATGTTGTCATCCTTAGCCCCGCATAGCACTGAACGTCCACAAATTGCGGTGCTTACGCCAGGGATTTATAATTCTGCGTATTTTGAACATGCTTTTCTAGCACAACAAATGGGCGCCGAGCTGGTAGAAGGCAGCGATTTAATCGTCAAAAATGATGACTGTGTGTATATGCGCACCGTAGGTGGTCTGGAAAAAGTTGATGTCATTTATCGTCGCATTGACGATTTATTTTTGGACCCGGAAGTTTTTTATAAGGATTCTGCACTAGGCGTTAAAGGACTAATGCGCGCCTGGAAAGCAGGCAATGTCGCGTTGGCGAATGCCCCGGGCGCGGGAGTCGCAGATGATAAAGTGATCTATGCCTATGTGCCACAGATGATTAAATATTATCTCAACGAAGAGCCGATTTTACCGAATGTGCCAACCTATCTCTGTAGTGACCCCGAACAATGTCAGTATGTGTTACAGCATTTGTCGGAATTAGTCGTGAAACCTGCTAACGAATCTGGAGGTTATGGCATGCTGGTAGGTCCACATGCGACCCAAAAAGAAATCCAACAGTTTCACAAGCTGATTACGCACAATCCACGCAATTATATCGCGCAGCCTACACTGGCTTTATCGACCTGCCCAACCTTGTGTGGCGATGAATTACAACCCCGACATATAGATTTAAGACCCTTTATTTTGCAGGGAGAACACAGTTTTGTGACCGCTGGTGGGCTCACACGGGTGGCATTGCGCTCAGGTTCTCTGGTCGTAAACTCCTCCCAAGGTGGCGGCAGCAAAGATACCTGGATAATTAACCGAGAGCAATAACATGTTATCAAGATCAGCAGAACGTTTATATTGGCTAGCACGTTACCTAGAGCGTACCGAGAATACCGCACGTCTAGTCAGTGCTACGATGAATTTGATTTATGACTTACCGTTCGGAGTAGAACTGGGTTGGCATAATTTATTGAATATCTGCGGTGTAGAAGCAGCATTTAATCAACGCTATAAAACGTGTAGCGAACAAAATGCAATTCATTTCCTCCTGACCGATATGAATAATCCTGGGTCGTTACTCGCATCGCTTACGATTGCACGAGAAAACATTCGTACCAGTCGAGAAATGATGCCCGACGAGGCTTGGGAACAAGTCAATGAAATGTATTTGTATGCCAAAAACAATCTCGATCAAGTATTACATAGACGCGAACGCGCATTATTTCTGCAAGAAATTATGCGTGGCTGCCAACGCTTTACCGGGTTTATTGCTGGCGCGATGAGCCGCAATGCTAGTTATCGATTTATAAGTCTCGGTCGCAACGTTGAACGTGCCGATATGACAACGCGGATCATGGACTTTGGGACGATTTTGCTCGCAGAAAACCGCAGCCATATGATGCGCGAGTATGAAACCATGCTATGGATTAACGTACTGAAGTCACTGAGTGCCTTATTGATGTACCGTAAACAAATTCGCCAACGCATCAAAGGCAAAGAGGTGTTAAGTTATTTATTGAAAAACCCTGAGTTTCCGGGGGCTGTACATCATTGTTTATTGGAAATTAATGATTGCATCCAACAATTACCTAATTGCAAAGAATTAGCGGATTTTATCGATCCGATGATTGTTGAAATATTAGAGATTAATATTGGTGAAACCACACCCGCACAATTACGGATTACCTTGGATACGCTACAAGCGCAATTTAATGATTTGCATCAACAGATTAGCGCTACGTGGTTTTTATCGCCCTAGTGATGTGCATTAGCATGCGGTGACAAATAACTTCCCACTTGAGTTTCTGCCCCCTCGCTTATAAAAGCGAAAAGGAATCAAGAGGGAAGTTATTTTAGTAATTTCTGAGCGAGGGTTTAATTCTCCCCGCTAGGCTCAGCACTGCAATCGCAGTGAACAAAAACTAGTTTAAGTCAGCAACCTAAATCTTATTAAATTGCTGACTGCAAACTAAGAAATTGTCCAGCCTAGAGATTACTGGGTAAAGGCCTGGAGTCTTCTTTGCTGAACTGCGGCAGACCTCCAAATACTTCTTTAAGTTTTTCATGCCACAAACGACGCAGTTGAATGAGATATTCGTTATCTTCTTGAAAACAATAATACTCATCAAGTTTTAACGTGTCACGATGATAAATCAATAATTCAACTGGCGCACCTACGCTGGCATTGCTGCGCATCGTCGAATCCATAGAAATCAAGCAACAACGCCCGGCTTCGTTCAGTTGCGTATCAATCTTTAAAAAGCGATCCAGAACAGGTTTGCCGTATTTATTTTCCCCAATCTGCAAATACGGAGTTTGCCTGGAAGTGGTAATACAATTTCCTTCGGGATAGATTAAATACGCCCCATGTGCCTCATGAGCGATTTGTCCGGCTAAAATGAACGTTGCCGTAGGATTAAAGCTACTTTGGCCTGCATCTACATGGCGACGCTGTTTTTCAACACTGATTTTTCCCAAATATTCAGCAGCTTCCGATAAATAGGTAAAGGTGTCCAAATTAACTTCTGCGTTTTCCTTACGATCTCGCTTTACTTGATCAATCACTGCCTGCGTGGTGGCTAAGTTGCCAGCACTTAACAAGATAATTTTACGATCTGGGTTAGTATTAAAAACATGCATTTTGCCGTAAATACTGACATTATCGATACCAGCATTGGTTCTGGAGTCGGAAGTTAAAACCAATCCATCATTTAAGGAAACAGCGATACAGTAAGTCATAGCACGTCAATTATTTGCGATTTAAAAATGGGGAAAACCATACAGCAGTCCCCCTATCTCCCTCTGCTTGCAGAAGCTATCGTCAAAGCGTTAGGTGTCAGAAAGTCAGTGATGACTTCAATTCTGAAACAAGGGATAAATTAAGCATAGTCCCGGATTACAAATTGTCCAGAATAGCGCGTTTTACCGCATCCAAACTTGCATCAATCGTAACAGGTTTCGCATCCGCACATTGCTTAATTGCAATATCTGGATCTTTAATACCATTGCCAGTCAAAGTACATACTATGGTACTGCCTTCTGGGATTTTACCGCTGGCGATATCCTGTAGCGCTCCCGCTAAGGAAGTGGCGGAGGCAGGTTCACAGAAAATACCTTCATACTGCGATAACATTTTTTGTGCCGCTAAAATTTGCTCATCGCTAAATTTATCAAACCAGCCGCCCGATTCTTTTTGCGCTGCCCAAGCAAAATCCCAAGATTGCGGACGACCAATACGAATTGCAGTCGCCAACGTTTCTGGGTTATCAATCATGTGACCTGCCACAAAGGGTGCAGCCCCAGCAGCTTGGTAGCCACACATCACTGGACGTTTTGCCGTGACTGCAGCGATGCTGTTGGTTTCCATGGAATACTCTTTATAGCCTTTCCAGTAGGCGGTAATATTGCCAGCATTACCTACGGGCAAGCAATGGTAGTCAGGCGCTTGGCCCAAATCGTCGACAATCTCAAACGCAGCCGTTTTTTGTCCATCGATGCGATAAGGATTGATTGAGTTCACGATGGTCACGGGGGCATGCGTAGCCACTTCTTTAACCAATTCCATCCCTTGATCGAAATTACCGTTAATTTGAATAATGGTCGCGTTATACATCAGTGTTTGCGCTAATTTACCTAAGGCAATTTTGCCATCGGGAATCAATACAAACGCTTTAATCACAGCACGTGCCGCATAGGCAGCCGCAGAGGCAGAGGTATTGCCAGTAGACGCACAAATAATCGCACGACTACCTTCTTCAACCGCTTTAGTCACCGCCATGGTCATACCACGATCTTTAAAGGAGCCCGTAGGATTTAAGCCTTCAAATTTCACATAAATATCCACGTCTTTACCGATCATGCGGGGGATATTTTGCAGTTGAATTAACGGGGTATTACCTTCATTAAGACTGATTATCCGTGTATTAGCATTGATGGGTAAACGTGCTTTATAGCGATTAATAAGACCAATATGGTGATTAGGCGTAGACATGAGTAAAAATTATCCTAAAGTTTCTAAACGTATGCGGCTGATTTGACCGCTTATCGTAGGTAAAGCTTCGATTTCAATAATCGCAGCATTCATTTCTTGTTCTAGTGTTTTTTGCGTCAACATAATGACGGGTAAAGTTGATTTGTCAGAATGCGGCTCTTTCTGAATAATCGCCTCGATACTAATATTATGCGCAGCTAAAATTTTAGTGACTTCCGCGAGAACCCCCGGCTTATCTTCGGCGGTTAAACGCAAGTAGTAAGCAGTGACAAATTGCTCTTGGGCTAAAACAGGTAACTCCTGAATAGAGCTTGCTTGAAAGGCTAAATGCGGTACGCGGTTTTCTGGGTCGCTGGTTAAGGCCCGCACGACATCAATCACATCAGCAACCACGGCTGAAGCTGTCGGCTCCGCACCTGCACCCGAACCATAGTAAAGCGTTGGCCCAACCGCATCACCATACACTAACACCGCATTTTTAACGCCATCGACATTGGCGATTAAGCGACGTTCTGGTATCAACGTGGGATGGACCCGCAGTTCAATACCTTCAGGACGTTTACGTGCGATGCCCAAATGTTTGATGCGATAGCCTAACTCTTCAGCAAATTCAACATCAATACGCGTAATTTGGGTAATACCTTCGGTATAAACCTTATCAAATTGTAACGGTATACCAAATGCAATAGACGCCAGAATGGTCAACTTATGCCCCGCATCGATGCCTTCAACATCAAAAGTGGGATCAGCTTCTGCATAACCTAGCGCTTGAGCTTCCGCCAAAACATCGGCAAAGTCTCGCCCTTTATCACGCATTTCGGTCAAAATAAAATTGCCCGTACCATTGATAATGCCTGCCAACCACTCGATTTGATTACCACTTAAGCCTTCGCGTATGGCTTTAATAATGGGGATCCCACCTGCCACTGCCGCTTCAAAAGCCACCATCACGCCCTTGGCCGTGGCCGCTTCAAAAATCTCATTACCGTGTAATGCAATCAATGCTTTGTTCGCCGTAACGACATGTTTTCCGTTGGCTATTGCTTGCAGCACCAAGTCTTTTGCCAAACCATATCCACCAATTAATTCCAGAACAATATCGATCTCTGGATTATTCACTACCGCAAAGGGGTCCTCAGTTAGATTAATGCCCTGTGTATCACAAATGCGTTGTCGACTTAAATCTTTGGCCGAAGCGTGCGTAATCACAATATCCCGACCTGCTCGCCTTGCGATTTCTAAAGCATTGCGCTTTAACACGTTTACGGTCCCACCGCCCACAGTTCCCAAGCCTAATACGCCAACTTTTATCGGTTTCAACTATTTCTCCTAACCTTTGTTCCGCAGCTCAAACTTAAACTTCAGTTTGTTTAGCTAATATGCCGTCTTTCTTAAACATGGCGCGAATACCACGTAATGCTTGACGCGTGCGGTGTTCATTTTCAATCAGACCAAAACGCACATGATCATCACCATATTGCCCAAAGCCAATGCCGGGTGACACCGCCACTTTCGCTTCGAGCAATAATTTTTTGGAAAACTCTAAAGAACCCATCGCTTTATATTCTTCAGGAATCGGCGCCCACACAAACATCGTGGCCATCGGTTTTTCGACTTCCCAGCCCAAGGCATTCAAACCTTCACACAAGACATCGCGTCGTTTTTGGTACATATCACAAATTTCAGCAACACATTCTTGTGGGCCTTCTAGCGCCGTAATAGCGGCAATCTGAATGGGTGTAAAGGTGCCATAATCTAAGTATGACTTGATACGCGCTAACGCACTCACCAGCTGCTTATTGCCACACATAAAGCCAACCCGCCAACCCGGCATATTATAGCTTTTGGACATGGAAAAGAATTCTACGGCGATATCCTTAGCCCCCTCGACCTGCAAAATCGATGGTGCTACATAGCCATCAAATACAATATCGGTATAGGCTAAATCGTGCACTACCCAAATCTTGTGTTCTTTAGCCACTGCGATAATTTTTTCAAAAAAATCTAATTCCACACATTGGGTGGTTGGATTACCCGGAAAATTCAAAATCAACATTTTGGGCTTAGGCCAACTATCGGCGATCGCCTTATTGAGCTCTTCAAAAAAATCCACGCCTTTAATCAACGGCACATGACGTAAATCCGCTCCCGCAATGACCACCCCGTAAGGATGAATAGGATAGGCTGGGTTTGGCACTAAAACCACGTCTCCCGGACCTAAGGTCGCTAATGCTAAATGTGCTAAGCCTTCTTTAGAACCAATAGTGACGATCGCTTCAGAATCAGCATCTAAATCGACGTTAAAACGCCGTTTATACCAACCACAAATCGCTTTACGTAAGCGCGGAATACCTTTAGAAACCGAGTAGCGGTGCGTATCACCGCGTTCAGCCGCTTCTATCAATTTATCGACAATATGTTGCGGTGTAGGCTGATCAGGATTGCCCATACCAAAATCGATAATATCTTCCCCTGCCGCTCGAGCTTTGGCTTTTAAATCATTAACGATATTAAAAACATACGGGGGTAAACGACTGATACGTTGAAACTCTTCCATTACTGACTCTTGTAACCAGATTGTTGATTAAAAAAATTTGTCAAATTACTGTGATTTAACGAGTATGTCAAGTATAGGGCACGGAAGCCAAGCGCACTTAATTGAAGTTTAAGCTAGCAATAAGCTGTAGTACTTGCGTTATCCTGTTGATTTTAAATGTTAGAAAAAGCCAATATTCTCAATAGTACACTATTGTTCCAGCATACAAGATCTATCAGTCTATTCACAAAAATACAACGATTGTAAAATATTGCTTTCAGTAACTATCTATGACATTGGTAATTAAGTAAGCTAGTACTCAGTCAATCTTGATTTGTCGGTTAGGTGTCGCTATCGCGACGTTGTTTTAATCGGGTTCTCGCACCCGAG
>SXIZ01000287.1 GCA_005779525.1 Methylococcaceae bacterium | reverse complement strand
CAATTTTTGCCCCACGCAATACAAAGGCATTCGCCGTTGATACAAACGTAAAACTGGGCATGATCACTTCATCGCCCGCTTGGATATTGGCCAGCAAACTTGCCATTTCTAATGCATCTGTACCTGAGGAGGTCAGCAGGACTTTCTCGGCGTGCAATTTACGCTCAAGCAACTCATGGCAGCGTAAGCTAAAGAGCCCATCACCTGAGAGTTTTTCCGAGGCGATCGCCTCAGCAATATAACTTAATTCGCGCCCAGTCACTGCGGGCCGATTAAATGAAATCATAGGTGTTTCCGTGTAAAAATATTCCTGATGAGATAAGGTCTTGAATCGTAGCGCAACTAGCCGCCAGTGACGTTCATATGCCGAAAAATAATCGGCTGTTCCTGCAAGTTGAATTCATGCTTTTCGGGTTTGAGCTGCATCGCATCAACAATAGCGCGCTTTAAACTATAACTGTTGCCAGGATGCGCGCGCACCACCGCTTTCAAATCAACAGCATGTTCATTGCCTAAACATAATAGTAAACGCCCTTCTGCGGTTAAACGCACACGATTGCAGGTGCTACAAAAATTTTCACTGTGCGGAGAAATAAAACCCACTTGAGTTGTGGTACCCGCAATCGAATAATAGCGCGAAGGTCCGCCAGACGAATGTTCGGATGCAAGGAGCGTAAAATGCGCACTTAAATCCTGTCGAATCAGATGACTAGGATAATAGCTTTCAAATCGGTCATGTTCGGTTACTACGCCTAAAGGCATTTCTTCAATAAAACTAATGTCCAACGCATGTTGAATCGCAAACTTGACGAGTTGAACGACTTCTTGATGATTACGCTGTTGCAAAATGACCGCATTCAATTTAATGCTTTCAAAACCCGCCATTTTAGCTGCGGCTATGCCTGCTAAAACCGTCGCTAAATCACCTGTGCGTGTCAAACTTTTAAATTTTTCGGGATCTAAGGTATCTAAACTAATATTAATCCGTTTAACCCCCGCCGCTTTCAGCGCTGGCGCCAGCGTAGCTAATTGTGAGCCATTTGTAGTCAGCACCAAGTCCTGTAAACCTGGAATTTTCCCTAATTTAGCGAGTAATTCCATCGCGCCTTTTCTGACCAGTGGCTCACCACCAGTAATCCGCACCTTCTTAATCCCTAAGGCCACAAACGCAGAAACGATAGCATAAATTTCTTCCATCGATAAAATTTGCGCACGCGGTAAAAAAGTCATGTCTTCGGACATGCAATAGACGCACCGAAAATCACAGCGATCAGTTATTGACACCCGAAGATAGTCAATGGTCCGACCAAATTGATCTACTAAATGAGAGGGTAATACAGCAATATCCATAACACATCAATTAAATAAATTCAGCGCCAATATTAGCAGTTTTTCAATCGTTGTTCTTAATCATTCTCGCCTACAATAAGCTAGACAGTTTAAAATAGTCAGATAAATTACATTTAATGGAATATAAATATGACTTTACGAATATTCATTTTACTCTCGAGTTTCCTGTTTAACACTTTATCTTTTAGTGCTGACAAACCCAGCATTCGTTTAGGTGTGTTAGCCTTTGGCACCAGTAATTGGGAACTTGCTGCGCTGGAGCAACAAAAGTTATTAGAGAACGCTGACTTTAAACTCGAAGTGCACAAAGTTGCCAACCCTCAAGCCGGAAAAATTGCCTTACAAGGTGGAGCGGTGGATATGATTGTTACCGACTGGATATGGGTATCCAGAATGCGTGCAACGGGTGCCAACTATAGTTTTTATCCCTACTCCTCGGCCTCGGGCGCTCTTATTGCGGCGCAGGACAGCGGTATTAAGCAGCTGAGTGATTTATGTGGCAAACGCTTAGGTATTGGCGGTGATGAATTAGATAAAAACTGGCTATTACTGCAAGCGCTCAGCGCCAAAAGCTCTTGCAATCTGAACACGCAAGTCGAAAAATCCTTCGGTGCACCACCGCTATTAAATCAGCAGTTATTAGAAAAACATGTGGATGCGGTTTTAAATTTCTGGCAATACGCCGCCCAGCTAGAAGGGGAAGGCTACCCACAAATCTTAAGCGGCGCAGAAATCTTAGAAGGCCTAGGGGTAGATCGCAATATGCCCAATTTAGGCTATGTGTTTAATCGCGATTGGGCAGAAAAAAACGCGGCCGTGCTGAAGCAATTTATCCACTTGACTGAGCAAGCTCGCCAAAAAATGTGCACCGACGAGTCTGCTTGGCAAAGCATCGTGCCGTTATTAAACACCACGAATGCAAAAACCCAAGGACTACTGCGGGATCGCTATTGCGCTGGCGGTATAAAATCTTGGGGCCCCGAACAAGTTAAACACGCTGACAAAATTTATAGCTTACTGCGTCAAGTCAGTGCAACCAAACTGACTGGTGCGGCGACTAACATCGCGCCTGAAACCTTCTGGTTTATCAATTAAACCATGACTCTAAGCAAGTCGCAGCGTCAGCTCCTGTTAAACCTACTCTCGTTGACGCTGTTTTTGGCTATCTGGCATGTCCTTGCCATACTGCTTAATAATCGCATGCTGCCACTACCGTTGAGCGTCTTTAAGGTGCTTTGGGCTGCAATGGTGAGCGGCGAGCTACCCTACCATTTGGGGATTACCTTGCTGCGTTTAGCTGTCAGCTTCGTGATTGCCATGTTGATAGGCTGTGCACTGGGCATTCTCTTAGGTCGGCATGGGGGACTGAATCAGCTATTTGATCAATGGTTGATAATTTTTCTGAATGTTCCGGCCTTGGTCAGCATGATTTTATGTTACGTGTGGTTTGGACTGACGGAAACTGCGGCAATTTTAGCGGTGGTGATCAATAAAATACCCAATGTGGTCGTCACTATTCGCGAAGGTACTCGTGCCTTAGACCAAGAACTCCTGGAAAGGGCGCGCTGTTTTCATTTCGGTAAACGTAAAACGTTAATCCACGTGATCTGGCCACAACTTTATCCTTTTTTAATGGCGGCGACGCGCTCAGGTCTGGCGTTGATCTGGAAAATTATTTTAGTGGTGGAATTACTTGGCCGTAGCAATGGTATGGGCTATCAGTTAAACCTTTACTTTCAACTCTTTGATGTGGCAAATATTTTAGCCTATACCATCGCCTTCGTCGCGGTTATCCAATTACTCGAGTACTGCGTGCTAAAACCTCTAGAAATCTATGCTCAACGCTGGCGCCGATGACTCACATCCAAATTAATATTCAGCGCAAATGCTATCCTGCTGTGGCCGGGGCCGGACAAAATCTCGCAATAGCCGATTTGAATTTAAGCTTACCTGCGCATGAATTTATTTGCCTTGTTGGGCCTTCAGGCTGCGGTAAGACGACTTTACTCAATATCATTGCGGGTTTAGACACCGATTACCAAGGCACTATTAGCCTTAGCCAACAACAGCTCCAACCCAGAATCGGCTACGTATTTCAAAACCCTCGCCTGCTTCCTTGGCGCACCGTTAGAGAAAATATTGAACTGGCACTTCCCTCGCCTACCGCAGCAGTTTTAATCGACGAACTCTTGGCGGCTATGCAATTAACTGAGTGCCAAGACGTTTATCCTGAGCGTTTATCCTTAGGCATGAGTCGAAGAGTTGCGATTATTCGCGCTTTTGCCATCAATCCTGATCTGTTGTTAATGGACGAGCCTTTTGTGTCGATTGACCCCCCCACCGCCAGACAAATTCGACAATTGCTGCTAAAACTCTGGCAGCATCGGCCACATGGTGTGTTATTTGTCACCCACGATTTGCGCGAAGCAATTACCTTAGCTGACCAACTCATCTTTCTTTCTGCTTCCCCGATGCAAGTGATTCGCAATATCCCAGTGACTATTCCTCGCAATGCACGTGATGATGAACACGCGATAGAAGCATTTCGTAACTATTTAATCCAAGAATTTCCAGCGATTCAGAAGCTGTTATAAGCCTTACGCTTTACATTGCAAATCGAATAAAATAGTTGCGTATTCCCTTAAAATACCAGATACTTTAGTGATGCAAACCCAATAAATTCACAAATAAGGTTTGTTTAATCACTCATCACGGAGGTAAAAAACTATGAAAAATTCAATCATCTTGAGTCTTGCTATCGCAACAATTTCTGCCATGCCTTTAATGGCTCAAGCACAAACTGATCCGCAATATCCTGCAGCAAATTTTCAACCTAAAGTTATTTTTATCGATGAAGCGGCGGCAGCTAAACACCAAGATACTAAATCTTCAACCCAAGCATCACAAAAAACGCAACCGGATCCTAAATATCCTGCAGCCGCTTTTGAACCCAAAGTGATTTTTCCTTAAAAAGCACGACTAGTGGTTTATAAGGGTGTATGGCTTACTTTAAGCAATACACCTTTACACCTAATTAAGATATAAATCACCTGCTTTTGCAGTCTTTCTTACAGATTATCTAAATCTGGATTTAATATGCTCCCCACGCATAAAGCTTTACTCATTTTAGCCTGTGTAGTCGAAACGGCTGTCAGTCCTCAAGTGCTAGCTGATTATGCCTACGGTGAACCTAGCGCATATGAACAATTTCTCTTAGAAAAAATCAACTTTACCCGCACCTACCCGCAGAAAATCGCAGAGCAACTGCAAGTAAAACTGCTAGACAATAGTCGCAATGGTGTTCAGCCGCTAAGTTTTAACGCACAATTACTCGCTGACGCTGAATCGCATAGTGAAGAGATGCTCAAGCAGAACTATCTTTCCTATATCAATTTACGTGGCGAAAATTTTACGGATCGCTTAAAAAGAATTGGTTATCCTTATGCTGATGCCACAGAAGCTATTTCAAAAGCCGATTCAACACTTAGCTTGGATAAAGTACAAACTATCCAGAATTTTAACAACGATTTATTTAGCTCCGTGGAAACCCGAGAGAATGCGTTACTCAACCCGCGCTTTCGCGAAGTTGGCCTGGGTTTAGCCTTTGGCAATTCCGAGCAACAGGGGAATCGCTTTGCTAGTGCTCTGTTTTGTGCAGACTTTGGGGTACGTAGTAAAAATAATCCTATTATTCTCGGGGTCGTTTATGCTGATAACAATCACAATCAACTCTATGATATTGATGAAGGCAGGACTGACATCAACATTAATGTAGGTTTTGAAACCTCCACGCGTACCGCCAAAGCGGGTGGTTACGGTGTTGAAGTTGAAGCCAATAAGCAATACACGCTGACATTTAGCCATCCGGATTATGGATCAGTAGTTAAATCAGTGCAGGTCGGGGATGCAAACGTAAAAATAGATGTGTTAATGAGTGAATTTAGCAAAGCAACGCCGCAGCACTGCGCAAACTTTGCCGATGGCACCTTGTACTTACCTTGCGTGGAGTTTAACCGACAAAAACTCAAAGCCAAATTGAACATCATTAACGTTAACCCCCTACAGCTACAGTTACAATATCTTTCGCAAGAAGGGATTAATCCACTTGCCCAATGCGAAAATTTTGATACTAACTCACAGAGCCTAGATTTAAATTGTGTTGCAATTGGTACGCAGAATTATAGCGGTAAAATTTTATTGAATACCAGTCACCCGGGCATCCCAGTTTTTGACGTCCAAAGCATTAGAGTTAAACAGTAACTGTGACGAGTTACAAATTCTGACGAATGGCACAGGGTTTGAGCTGTTAACTTCTTCAGTTGAGATTATTTTGTTGTGCTTAATTTTAAGCACCGTGATGCTCTCAGATGTGCGGGTGGATGATTGCTCATCATCCACCCGCAGCTGATCTTAGGCTTTATCTTTATCTTTACCCGCAGGCTTAATCAAGCGTATACCTAACTCTTTTAACTGTTCATCCGTCACGACTGCGGGCGCACTGACCAATGGACACGCAGCAGATTGCGTTTTTGGAAAAGCAATCACATCACGAATAGAAGTCGAACCTGTCATCAGCATTACTAAACGATCTAAGCCAAAGGCCAAACCGCCATGTGGAGGCGCACCGTATTTAAGCGCATCCAGCAAGAAGCCAAATTTTTCGCGGGCTTCTTCTGTACCAATCCCTAAAATATCAAATACCGTTTGCTGCATCGCTGGACGATTAATACGGATAGAGCCGCCGCCAACTTCAGTACCGTTTAGCACTAAATCATACGCTCGCGACAGTGCCGTACCGGGGCTAGCGACCAATTCTTCAACTGAACAACTAGGCGCAGTAAACGGGTGATGTATCGCATTAAAACGTTGTGCTTTTTCATCCCAATCAAACATCGGAAAATCTACCACCCACACAGGCTTCCATTCACCTTGCAGTAAATTAAGATCATGCCCTAAT
>SXIZ01000286.1 GCA_005779525.1 Methylococcaceae bacterium | reverse complement strand
TTGCCGAACTTCCTAAAAACCAACCACTCGCATGTTGATAATCCAGATTAGCCTTGACAGCGAGATCATTGTTGCTTTTGGTAAACCAGCGTCCAACATTATTAGTCATGAAGGTGACGGTGCCATGCCATTCTGCATGACTTACTGTGGGATTTGAAACCAGCAAAGCGACTATAACAAATTGTTTTCCGTATTTAATATTCATACCTGAATTATAGCCCTCCCTAAAAATAAAGTGTCTGAATAACTTCGATAATCAAAAACAACTCCTGCAAAGAGCTGACCGCATCTCCCGCAACATGAAACTCATGTTTGCCATAATGCGCATTGCTGTTTCGCCGCAGCAGTTGAAAAAATGACGAGTATCGCAAAATAGCTCAACCCAATTCAGTCCAAAGTGCGGTAGGTGTATACATAATACACGTAAGCCGTTGTTTTCTTCCTGAGGGGAAGCGAAACTTGTGACCTAGTACTCAGTCAATTTTAGAATGACGGGTTGAAATAAAAAAAGCGTTCGTGGTGAGCTTGTCAAACCATGAACCACAAAGCCATTCGACAGGCTTATGGCGAACGGAATATTTTAGTAGCTGACAAAACAAGATTGACCAAGTACTAGGACAATATTTGTTTTTTTAGCGCTCCTCATAAAATAAATTTATGAGCACCTCAGCTTCTCGATAGCTCGACCCAAGTACCACAGGAATTTAATTCCCCAACCCTTAACAGCACCCACTTAGCGCAGCGTATAATCAAGCAATAAGCCGATAAACACACATAAGCCAAACCAGTTATTGTTTAAGAACGCTTTAAAACACAGAGTTTTTTCCCGCTGCCAAATCAGCTTTTGCTGGTATAGCGACAGACTCGCCGCGGCCAACAAACCCAAGTAATAAAACTCTCCCAATGCCTGCAATTGTCCAACCGCAATTAATAAACCGATGATGATCAACTGCAGTACGGCCATAATATGCCGATCATAGGCCCCAAACAAAATCGCGGTCGATTTAACCCCGATTTTCAGATCATCCTCTTTATCGACCATCGCATACATGGTGTCATACACCAGCGCCCATAACATAACAGCCAAATATAACAGCCATGCGACTAAGGGGATCTGGTTTTGCAACGCAGCAAACGCCATTGGGACCGCCCAACCAAAAGCCATGCCCAAATAAGCTTGCGGCAAATGCGTATAACGCTTCATAAAAGGATAGCTAGCGGCTAAAAATGCACCAATAAAGGATAAGGCGATAGTAAAGAGGTTTAAAGTCAAGACCAATGCAAACGCACTACACGTTAATACCGCAAACACTTTTAACGCTTCATTCGGAGAAACTCTGCCTGCCGCAATCGGGCGTTGTTTGGTGCGCTCTACATGGGGATCGAACTCCCGGTCTGCATAATCATTGATCACACACCCTGCGGCCCGCATCAAAATAACCCCCAAAACAAATACTAGCAGCACATGGGAATCGGGTCGGCCCTGTCCAGCAACTAATAACGCCCACAAAGTTGGCCACAGCAAGATAAATGTACCAATGGGTTTATCAAAGCGCGCTAACAGCCAATATTGCTGCACTCTATCTAGTAGAAAAGCTTTATCCATAGTGTCGATCTTGTACTTTTTTAATGATATTCGTGGTGGACTGCCCTTCCACAAACGGTAAAATTTTCACTTCTCCACCGCGTGCAAGCACACATTCATGCCCAGCAATCGCCGTGATATCTTGATAATCACCACCTTTGACCAAAATATCGGGCAGTAATTGTTCGATCAACGCTTGCGGCGTGTCTTCATCAAAGGCCACCACCCAATCCACGCATCCCAAGGCCGCTAACATTTCCATGCGGTGCGTCAAATCGTTAACGGGTCGTGAAGGACCTTTTAAACGTTGGACTGAGGCATCAGTATTCACCAAAATAATCAACCGATCTCCCAAGGCTTTCGCCTGTTGGAGGTAGCGCACGTGTCCAGGATGTAAAATATCAAAACAGCCATTGGTCGCCACAATTTTCTCACCTGCAGCTCTGGCAGTCTGAATGGCGTTTAAAGCCGATGCCAACGAACACACCCCAGGTTGCTGGGCCCGCTGCCCTTGCAACGCACACGCAAACTCTTCAGGCGTCACCGTGGCCGTTCCTAGCTTACCCACAACAATCCCGGCGGCAACATTGGCTAAAGCAGTAGCGTCGGCAATCGACTTTTTGGCGGCAATTCCCGCCGCTAAGACCGAGATCACCGTATCTCCTGCACCAGTGACATCAAATACTTCCCGAGCATGGGTTGGCAAATGCACGGGGGCCGCATCCCGCTGCAGCAGAGTCATCCCCTGTTCGCCGCGCGTAACCAATAATGCCGTTAAATCAAGTTCTGTTAATAACTGCATACCACGCTCAACCAACTGCGCCAGATCTTGGCAGCGACCCACCACCGCTTCAAATTCATTTAAATTGGGGGTGATTAAGGTTGCATGGCGATATTTGCTAAAATCCGTGCCTTTAGGATCGACTAACACGGGCAACTTCAATTGTCGCGCCAACTGGATAAAGCCTTCCACGGCATTGAGGGTACCTTTACCATAATCAGAAAGTACAATAGCGTGTGCGTGTAACATTTCCGCATGATAGCTATGCAATAAGCGTTCACTATCCTGCGTATAAAAACCATCTTCAAAATCCAAACGAATCAGCTGTTGATGCCGACTCATCACCCGCAACTTGGTAATCGTGGCTAAATCAGCAATCGGCTCAAACACGCATAACACCTCCGCCGCTTGCAGAATTTCGCGCAAGGCACTCGCAGCCTCATCCTGACCACTAAACCCCATGACCGTGGCTTTGGCGCCCAAAGCAGCAATATTTAACGCGACATTACCCGCCCCGCCGGCACGCTGCTCGTTCTGCTGCACATGCACCACTGGCACCGGGGCTTCTGGAGAAATACGCGTGGTAGAACCGTGCCAGTAACGATCCAACATTAAATCGCCGACCACCAAAACTCGAACTCTTGAAAAATCAGGTAACTGCATTGTGGAAATAAGTGTTAATCAATAAATGCTTATTATACCTGTAGCTTTTCCTCCAAGGCGTAAAAGATCAATATGCGGCAAAGCAGCGACAATGAGACCTAAGGGACAAAAAAACACACTCATATATAAATCAATATCGTAGAGCGTAAACACCATATCAAGCATTATTTTTGTTTTCTTTTTGTTTTATTTTTTAAGCTTTCTTTGCTACACTAATTTCAACCTTAAAAGGAGCCGCCCAGTGACCATCCTCACGCGAAGACAACAGCAGATTTTTGATTATCTCTACCAAAATTGGGAAAATTTTGCCTACCCCCCCACCTTGGAAGAGTTATGCCTGGAACTGGGCTTGGCGTCTCGTGGCTCATTATATAAACACATCATGGCGTTGGTTGAAGCGGGCTTGATCGAGTCTTTTGCAGGCAATAAACACGCGGGCATTCGCTTAACACCCGCGGTCTTAAGCCAAAAACCCGAGGAAAGCAGCAATAAGTTGCCGTTAATGGGCAAAATTGCTGCAGGGCAGCCAATTGAGGCCATCCCAATGACCCAATTTATCGATGTCCCCGCCATCCTCAGAAGCGATAAACCCTGCTATGTGCTGCAAATCAAAGGAGACTCTATGATAGAAGCAGGCATTATGGATGGCGATTGGGTCATTATTGAACAACGGCAGTATGCCCGTAACGGTGAAATCGTGGTCGCCTTGATTAATCAAAACGAAGTCACCCTGAAATACCTAGAACAACTCCCTGGCAAAATTCTGCTGCATCCCGCCAATGCGGCTATGCAAACGCAAAGTTATCGCCCGGAACAAATTGAAATCCAAGGTGTCCTAGTAGGACAAATGCGTCGTTATCGTTAGCCACTGTTAATTAACTCTCGTAGGAGTATGAATATGTCAAAAAAAATTCACATGCAAGACCAAGTATTTAACAATGTCGAACAAATTATGAATCACTTTCAGCGCACGCCTTTAAAATTCTTACGATCTAGCTTGCATTTAAGGCTTCCTATGGCAGATTACAGAGCAGAACGTTTTAAGCCAATATTGAAAGCCAGTCATTCATGATTTCCAGCGTCAACACATAATTGTGTTGACCTGAACCCTGATGATGCTTTACTTTGTTGCTTAAGTAAGACGGCTTTTAACCCTTCACAAATCTGCCACAGGACAACTAAGATGGGTATGACACTTTGGATCCATACGCTTGAAGACCGTGATTACTCGAAAGATAGCGATGATCACTCACTGATGCACGACCTTGCTGATCAGCTTGACGAAGTCTGTGAACAATTAAATGTGCAAAAAATCACTGAGTTTTTCGATTTTACCGACTTAGAATACAGCTATAACGAAGAAGCAGATGCGGACGACGAAGATAACGAAGATGAGCTAGAAAATGATCTGGAAGCTGAAATAGACCCAGAAACCGATCTAGAATATGGCATTGATGACATGCAATGGTTTGATGCTGCTCGCGGCCTAACCACATTAACCGCATTACATGAACACATTAAAGCCAACTCCTTGCCTGAGCTCACCGAAGACGAAGAAAACGACTTATTAGACGAACTAGAGGACTGTATTGCTAAACTGGAAGACACCGCTCCCCGTGGCGGAAAATTTCATCTCTCTGTCGTAGAATAATCGCATCCCGTTTCTTCCAGCAATCAGTCCTTAGTTAAAACCAACAAATCTGAAGTATAGCGTTGACCTCTCCTTTCGGGGAGGTATTGCGTACCGCTCTAGTTTAGAGTTAATTTTGCATAATCCTGCACCGTGAGTGTTGCAGAACTAAAAAGCATAATTTTATTTCTAACTCGCTAGTTTTATACTATTCACTCCGTTGACCATTCTATTGCTCAAGGAGTCAATCATGAGTCACCTCCTGTCCTATTGCCTAGTATTTTTTGTATGTTGTGCGAGCACAGAGCTCTATACTGTATTGGATTAAGCTAATTCAACCTGAGCGCATTAAAATTGGATTGACATTTTCAGATTTCGTGTCTGTATAAAAGTGTAACTCAGCAGGAGAACACCATGATAGCGCCGGAAACTACCCCAGAAAATTCGAACATCCCCCCACTAGTGGCTGTTTTCAGCGACTTTGACGCAGATGTGGAACATGGAGAAGATATTCTATTTTTAGGAATTGCGACCGTGATGATGTTACCGTTTTTTGCGCCTGTCACACCCCCGCATATTTTGTTACCTTGTGTGGCGCTGTGTTTTGCGTTATCGGCCAGCTTTGCTCGGTTGCATTACCAAAAAATGCAGCGCAAGCTCAACGCCAATTTAGCGGCGCTAGCAGCGCATGAAGCTCAGTTATTGCACCCCCTCCGTAAGGTGTTTGTAGAAAACCCCATGCCAGAACTGGTTGATTCTTTTAATCCCCTGAAAAATATTCGTCGAACCTGGAAAAGTGCTTTAGGCGCGTTATTAATCAACCCATTTTGGTTTCCCATTTTTTATGTCTTAGGTATGCAAATTATCGAGGATAAAAATTTTAGATTACTCAATCTTGCCGTGATTGCAGTTGAGAAACGCCTCATCAGACAGGGCATTTTGCCAGCAGACAGCGTTGCGACTGTTCACGAAAAAAATTTCTAATTCCCCCACAACAAACCACTTACTATGCCCCCCTTCAATTGCGCATCTAAATCATAAATTCCTCGCTATCGGTGCGCAAAACCCTAGCTTACCGACCTAACCTTGCAACAACCCTCAGTTGCTTAATGTTACGTCGTGGCAAAAATCTAAGATTAGACTACAGTTAAGCCTAAGCCTATAAACCTTTTACCTTATTCCCAAGGTAATTCGATTTTTAGAATTTATAACGGGCACAGCATGGGTATTTGTGTTACAACCTAATAATAATTGTTGAAACACTAGCAAAAATTCGTAACTCCCCTTGGCACATTGATTCACTGTCAAAGCATACCCCAAGCCCTGCTGTTAAACCCACCCTAATGGAATGCTTTACTTATTTTTTATATGTCTATCCGTGTCATCTTGCTTTAACAAAATAAATTTACGCTGCTCTCCTTCTGTTCTCCTGGAAGTTTCCATCGTGGAGCCCAGCTCACTCTCTTGTAATTTTTAGCTTACTCATCAGGAAGCCTTATGACGACCTCAATAGTTTCACCTGCATACACGTCTAATCAGCCACTCAGCGACAATGAACTAAAAGACATACATGCTTATTGGCGGGCGTGTAATTATCTGGCCGCAGGCATGATTTATCTTAAAGATAATGCGCTACTCAAAACGCCCTTGGCGCCAGAACATATTAAAAACCGCTTGCTTGGACACTGGGGATCGAGTCCCGGTTTAAGTTTTGCGTATATTCATCTCAATCGTCTGATTAATAAATATGATTTAAATGCAATTTTTCTGGCGGGTCCGGGTCATGGGGCGCCCGGAATTTTAGGTCCTGCTTATTTAGAGGGAACCTACGCCGAAACCTATCCCAATAAAGGCGAAGATGCCGAAGGTATGCTGCAGTTTTTTAGAGAATTTTCCTTTCCTGGCGGCATAGGAAGTCATTGCACCCCCGAAACTCCAGGCTCGATTCATGAAGGCGGAGAATTAGGTTATAGCATTTCACATGCCTATGGTGCGGCCTATGATAATCCAGACTTATTGGTCGCGGTCATGGTCGGTGATGGCGAAGCAGAAACCGGACCTTTAGCGACATCTTGGCATTCGAATAAATTTCTAAATCCTGTCACCGATGGCGCGGTGCTGCCGATTTTGCATTTAAATGGTTATAAGATCAATAACCCGACCCTGCTTTCACGGATCTCACATGCCGAATTAGAAAGTTTATTTCAAGGTTATGGCTATACCCCGTATTTTGTTGAAGGCACAGACCCAGAAGTCATGCATCAACAGATGGCCGAAACTCTGGAAATCTGCATTTTGGAGATTGGGCGCATTCAACAACAAGCACGCAGTAGTGGTGTCGCCACGCGCGCCCGTTGGCCAATGATTGTGTTACGCAGTCCTAAAGGTTGGACCGGGCCGAAAGAAGTCGATGGACATAAAGTCGAAGCGTTTTGGCGCGCGCATCAAGTCCCCCTAGCGAGCGTGAAAGAAAATCCCGCTCACTTGCAACAACTGGAACAGTGGCTAAAGAGCTATAAGCCGGAAGAATTATTTGATGCTGATGGTGTATTAATGCCGCACCTGAAAGCCTTAGCACCCAAAGGTAATCGCCGCATGAGCGCCAATCCACATGCCAATGGCGGTTTGCTGCGCAAAGCCTTGCGCTTGCCAGATTTTCAGGATTATGCGCTGGCGTTAACAAGTCCCGGTAAAGTCAGTGCCGAAAATACCCGTCCCTTAGGTAAATTCTTGCGCGATATTATGCGTGAGAACATGCACAATTTTCGTGTCTTTGGCCCGGACGAAAATACCTCCAATAAACTCGATGATATTTATGCGGTCAGTCAAAAAACTTGGCTAGCCGATTACTTACCAGAAGATGCGGATGGCGGCATGCTGTCACCGGATGGTCGCGTTATGGAAATGTTATCTGAGCATACCTTGGAAGGTTGGTTAGAAGGCTATTTACTGACCGGGCGTCATGGCTTCTTCTCAACCTATGAAGCCTTTGTGCATGTGATTGATTCGATGTTTAACCAACATGCCAAATGGCTAGCGATGTCCAAAGAGGTCTCCTGGCGTGCACCGATTTCTTCATTGAATTTACTGATCACCTCTACGGTTTGGCGTCAGGATCATAACGGCTTCACCCATCAGGACCCCGGCTGCTTGGATGTGGTGGT
>SXIZ01000030.1 GCA_005779525.1 Methylococcaceae bacterium | reverse complement strand
GGTTGGGCCTTTCAATTTGGCAATAGTTTTTATCCTGATGTCGATGATACGGCAGTGGTAGCTTATGCGTTAGCGCAAACTAACGATCCGCAATTTTCCGAAAATATTGCCCGGGCTGTCATATGGATTGCGGGTATGCAATCCAAAAATGGCGGCTATGGCGCCTTCGATGCTGACAATACCCATACTTATCTGAATCATATTCCGTTTGCTGATCATGGAGCACTGATCGATCCGCCCACTGCGGATGTCAGCGCCCGCTGTTTGTTATTATTAAGTCACTTGCGCGCGGAATTTCCGCAAAATGCTAATGTCATCAAACGCTGTGTCAATTACTTACGCCAGCAGCAGGAAAGTGAAGGTTGTTGGTATGGTCGCTGGGGAACAAACTACATTTACGGCACTTGGTCGGTATTAACCGGGTTGGCGAGTGCGGGCGTTGATCCACAAGAGCTTTGCATTCGCAAAGCGGTGTATTGGCTAAAAACCAAACAACGTATCGGGGGCGGCTGGGGAGAAGATAATGCCAGCTATAACGAACCCAATATTCGTGGTGAATTTGATACCAGCACGGCGTTTCATACCGCCTTGGCGATCTTGGCGTTACTGGCGGTTGATGAAGGTGGCTGCGCGGAAGTTGAAGCTGGAGTGCAATACTTGTTGCAAACCCAGCAAGCCGATGGTTTTTGGCAAGATGCCTGTTTTAATGCCCCCGGGTTTCCGAAAGTGTTTTATCTAAAATATCATGGCTATGATAAGTTTTTTCCGTTATGGGCTTTAGCGAGTTATCGCAATGCGTTTGCGGCTAATTAGGACTAAACAACGTCGTCTTTAAGTCTATAGTTTCACTTCACCCAGGGTAGATTGTAATAAAAATCAAATGTAGGTTGGGCTAACCAACGGGCAGCCCAACAATTCGGGGCTACGAATGTTAGATTTCACGCCGCTCAACCTACCCAATCGCCATCAGCAGTTCTTCTTATGTACGAAAGCGCACCGAAATTCTGTCGTCCAAAGCGTCTAATACTTCCTGAGGGTTCTTGGAAGTTAGGGTTACGTTTTTAGACGTGTCCGCATAGCAAGATAACAAGCCGCATGCGTTAACAGGCTGTGTATCACCCTGGACGTATGCGTCCGCTGCTTAATTCACAGGATAAAACAATGAAAATCAATAGTCACATGACCCCACATTCCAATCTGCGCAAGCTCGCAAGCGGTATCGCGATCTTAGGCTTAATCACAGGATGTGCGGGAGTCGCGCCACCTACCGAACAAATGGCGGTTTCCAAAGCTGCGGTCAATAGTGCAATGAGTGCGGGCGGCAATGAATTTGCGCCAGTACAGATTCGTGCAGCCATGGACAAAATGGATAGCGCTGAGCGTGCAATGCTTACTGAAGAATACGTGCAAGCGCGTCAGTTGGCTGAGCAAGCGATGGTGGACGCCAAATTAGCTGCCGCGACGGCACGTGCTGCCAAAGCGCAAAAAGCGGTGAGTGCCTTACAAGAGGGTAACCGCGCTTTACGTCAAGAACTTAACCGTAAAGCCCCCTAAATCTAATGGAGATCAATATGCATATTAATCGATTTAATTCTTTAGCGCTGCTAATGCTGGCGATGTTGTCCGGCTGTAGTTCGCCGCCACAAAATGCTTCGTTGGCGGCGGCTCATAGCAGTTATAACAGTGCGCGCTCTAATCCTGCTGTTGGCAATCAGGCCGAACTGGAGTTAAAAGAGGCAGGCGACTCGTTAGCAAAAGCAGACAAAGTGCTAAATGATGATGGCAGCGAAGCGGATGTCAATCATTTAGCGTATTTAGCACAGCAACAAGTCGGTATTGCCGAACAAACTGCTAGCCGTAAAACGGCTGAAACCGCGGTCAGTATGGCAGGTGCGCAACGTGATGCAGTGCGTTTAGATGCTAGAACTGCCGAAGCAGATGCTGCAAATAAAAAAGTGATTCTCGCGCACGAAAAAGCAGACCAGCAAGCTACCGAACTGGTCGTGGCGGGGGTGAATGCTGAGCATGATAAGGAGTTAATTGCCCAGCAAGAATTGTTAATTAAAGAGCTGAATGCCAAAAAAACCGAGCGCGGTTTAGTGATTACTTTGGCGGATGTGTTATTTAATACCAATAAAGCGCAATTAAAACCGGGCGGTCTCAGGAAAGTCGAACGCTTGTCGGCATTCTTAGCGCAATATCCGCAGTATAAGGTGGCGGTCGAAGGTCACACCGACAGTCGCGCGAGTAATGACTATAACCAGGATTTATCCGAGCGCCGCGCAAATTCAGTCAGAGTGGCGTTAATCGATATGGCTATCAGTGGCGACCGGATCAGCATGCGTGGCTATGGCGAAGAATATCCGGTGGCGTCGAATACCTCTAAAACCGGACGCCAGTTAAATCGTCGGGTAGAAATCATTCTTTCCGATGGTAACGGCAATATCGTACAACGCTGAAAATTTTGCACAGCGTACGCTAACGCACTGATGTTATGAGGTCTTTGGCGTATTCTCCTAACTCGGGCATGTAGATTGTAAGACGCAGATTTTTCCCTCCAGAAAGTGTTAAACAGTGTGCATGTCTGTCTATGTTCCATTTCAAAACCTAATTAGGAATTAACATGAACAAAACACAAGTCAAAGGTCGCTTCGAAGAAGCCAAAGGTAAAGTTAAAGAAACTACCGGCAAAATTTTGCATGATGACGACTTGGAAAAAGAAGGTAAAGTCCAAAAAAATGTGGGCAAAGTCGTTGCTGGCTTAGGCAATATCAAAGCGGATATTGAGCAAGATGATTGAAATTGAAATCTAAAGATTGGCACAACGCAGGCAATATGCGCGTTGTGGAAGTTTGAACCTAGGCGGAACAAGTTATTTGCTCCGCCTAATCGGTAAGTCTTAAGATTCATGCAGTTAACAAAGTAACGTAAGTTGCTTAATTTATTGGCGTCATGCCCTTTTGAGGAATGTAAGCATGTTGGAAAGTTTAGCAGTCATATTAGTCATACTTTGGATACTCGGCTTAGTATCTTCATACACGCTCGGTGGCTTTATTCATATTCTCTTAGTCATTGCGCTCATTGTTATCGTCATCCGCATAATACAAGGTCGTCGCGTCTTGTAATCCATCGTTCTGACTCAAACTCCACGTTCCCTTACTTAACAGTTATTTTTTGAAAAGCTAAAAATTATGCGGAAAATTCAAGCATCAATTAGCGGGTGTCGCACAAGTCAATGTTTAGCTTGGATTCAGCAACGGACAGCCGAACAATTCGGGACTTTGTATGTTGTGCTTGATGCTGTAACACGTAACCTAACCACAGGTTAACGTATTAGTCATGTTAGTTGTTTTTGTCGCTCTTCTCCCTCGCTAGATAAAGCTTAGGTAAAATTCGGAAGCCCTGCTATGGAAATCCAATGAAAAAAAAAGCTAATCCATTGCATCAACAAAGTTCCTTGCGTGAATTAGCAGAGCATGAACTCTCGGTTCAAACGCAAGTTAATAAAGCCGTCATCGCTTCCGACCAACAAAGATTGGTGCATGAATTACAAGTGCATCAGATTGAATTAGAGATGCAGAATGTGTCGCTGCAAGAAGCGCGAATTGAAGCAGATACCGCCAAAGCCTATTATGCAGAATTGTTCGATTTTGGTCCGATGGCGTATTTTACGATTGGCCGCGATGGCATGATTCGGCAAACAAATTTTCAAGGCGAAAAATTGCTCGGTAGTGCGCGCAACTCAATCAGCGGTACGCTATTTTTACAGCACGTGATTCCAGAATTCCAATCTAATTATCTCGTTTTTTTACAACAGATTTTTGCCAGTGAAATTGCGCAAACCTGTGAGCTCAGACTGCAACATGCTAATCACGTCCTTTGGGTAACCCTGAGTGCGACGGTGGATGTTGCGCGAGATACCTGTTTAGTCGCGGCTTTAGATATTAGCGAGCGCAAAGCCAACGAAGAAAACCTGCAATTGGCAGCCACAGTCTATATGGCATTGGAAGAAGCAATCATGGTCTCGGATAGTCAAAACCAGATTATCAGTATCAATGCTGCATTTACCAAGTTAACGGGGTACAGCGTCGCTGAAAGTGTCGGTCAATCGACTAATCTCTTGAAGTCTTCACGGCAAGATAAACACTATTATCAGCAGTTGTGGCAGAGTTTGAATCGTACGGGTCAATGGCAAGGGGAGCTCTGGAATCGGCGTAAATCCGGTGGGCTATATTTGGCAAGGTTACATATTAATACGCTATACAACGCTAAAGGTGAGGTATTGCGCCGGATTGCGATGTATTCCGATATTACCGAAACTAAGCGTAATGAGGAATTGGTGCGTAAACAAGCCAATATTGATCCGCTGACAGGTTTACCTAATCGGCGCTTATTTATTGATCGTTTGCAACAAGCGATCAATAAATCTCGACGCACGCATGCCAAGCTGGCGCTAATGTTTCTGGATTTAGATCATTTCAAGGATGTTAACGATACTCTTGGGCATGATATGGGGGATACCTTGCTGAAGGAAACCGCACAGCGCTTAAAAAACTGTGTGCGAGAAACCGATACCTTAGCACGGCCTGGCGGCGATGAATTTACCGTGATTATGACTGAACTTGGCGAACTCAGTAGCGTAGAACGGGTGGCACAAGCCATTTTACAAAGCATGTTAGCACCGTTTCAACTTAAAAATGAGCGTTGTTATGTGTCGATTAGTATTGGGATCGCGTTCTATCCAGATGATGCTAACAGTCTGGAAGAGTTACTTAAAAAGGCTGATCAGGCGATGTATGCGTCAAAAAATCTTGGACGCAGTCGTATATGCTATTTCACACCTGCGATGCAAGCGGAAGCCGAACAACGCTTGCGGATGACCAATGACTTACGGCGCGCGTTGCTCGATCAGCAAATCTGGGTGGCGTATCAACCGATTGTGGAATTAGGCACGGGGACAATCCAAAAAGCTGAAGCCTTAATTCGTTGGCAACATCCCACGCGTGGCTTGGTCAGTCCTGCGGAATTTATCCCGGTGGCCGAAGATACCGGGATCATTACCGAACTTGGCGAATGGGTGTTTCATGAAGTGGTGAATCAGGTCGCCAAGTGGCGGGTTGACTTTCATCCTATGTTTCAGATCAGTATTAATAAATCTCCCGCACAGTTTCATAATAATAATGACCGTCTGTTGGGCTGGTTCGAACATTTACAACGCTTAGGTTTGCCCGGTGGCTGTATTGCAGTAGAAATTACCGAAGGTTTATTACTAGATGCTTCGGCGATTGTGACTGAAAAATTATTAGCCTTTAAGAATGCGGGCATGCAAACATCTCTGGATGATTTTGGAACGGGCTATTCGTCGTTGGCTTATCTTAAAAAATATCATATCGATTTTTTGAAAATTGATCAGGATTTTGTCAGTCATATCAGTAGTAATCCCACAGATATGGCCTTATGTGAAACCATGATTTTGATGGCGCATATTCTGGGGATGAAAGTAATTGCTGAAGGTATCGAAACCCGCGAGCAGTTTGAATTATTAAAAAGTGTGGGCTGCGATTATGGTCAAGGCTATTTGTTTGCTAGGCCACTATCGGCTGAGGATTTTGAAAGCTTATTACAGCAGGGCAAAATCTGGCATTAACACGCGGTTAAGGGTTTGGGGCTATTCTAGGGATGAAATAGAAAACAGCGTCTACCGAAGAATCCACTTCCTTGTCTCATACCTTGCTGATTATTCGGTTTAAGCTCTAATTTAAAACCCTGAAGTTCGAAGTTTTGCGCTTATTGACGCCTTTATTAGGGTAACGCAAAGGAATTAAAAGCTCTGTTCGATAGTTAGCATAAGATTGATTTATGCTCGCCTCATTTAACTCTATTACAGTGTGCAAAATTAAGCCGTTGTATTTCGATTAGTGTGCGCTAACACACTAACTGCATTTGAGATTAACGATACAGTAGACATTAAATTCACTACTTATTGACCGCTTCGAAAAATGTGGGTGTTGAGCTAAAGCTATGCATACTCGGTTTGCAAATTTTTACGTAATTGAGAGTGTCGTATTTCTGGACAGCTTGGAATAACCTACGGGCCGCAAAAAATTTAGAGTTGCGAATGTTGGACTTCAAGCTACTTGGCTTAACTTATAACTTAGTCAAACTTTATTTGTGAGACCTCTGCACAACTGCCATTTCTAAAAAATAAAATAAAAATTATGCTTATAAATCAAAGTATAAACTTTACGAAAAATGACAATTTGTCAGTTATGCAGAGGTCTTTTTTCGGTTAGGTGTCGCTATCGCGACGTTGTTTTAATCGGGTTCTCGCACCCGAAGGCGAAATACTTTCTTTTGCTCCGCCAAAAGAAAGTATTCAAAGAAAAGGCGGCCCAGTTACCGCTAATGTCTTGCGCTCCTCGTAGTTATCGGGGGGTGGCAAAAGGGGCGTC
>SXIZ01000285.1 GCA_005779525.1 Methylococcaceae bacterium | reverse complement strand
GACTGATTTACAGATAGATTTATGTTTTAGGCTATGGTCTGAATAGAACAGCTTAGCATCGATCAATTCGTGACCTCGAATTCCCCTCTTCCGCATGTTCCATAAAAGCAGCTTGCTTAGAAAAGCAATTGTCGACGTTGGGGAGACAGGGATTTAATATTTGGTGCAGAGAATGCCCCCCCAATTTGACCAATACTTAGCCGATGGCGGGCAACATTTTTCTTCTCACGCGAAACACCTGCGGTGACGCTAAACTGTGGGAAAAAAACCGCCCCACCTTGACTTTATATTTTGCTATACCAATAAAAGCTTATTGCTTGTAGCTTTCCTTTCTATGCAATACTCGACATATCACAACTTTGTCATTTTTGACATCAAATCAAATCCTGTAATCTCCAATCAGAAACACTGCTCAGTACGAGCGGGATTTCTGATTTGGAATAACTTTCTAGATTAAACTCTCAACGTCTAGAATCTAGTAAATGATGTTTAATCACCAATTTTGTCCCATATTGCATACATAAGCAGCTATGCAATAAGCATTGATCTTGTTTGAGTATCCGAATACCCACATCAGTCTCTGCCGCTGTGGCTGCAACAGCATCACTAGGACGATTTATATTGGATACAACGGTTTGCTGACTTACGTTTTTCATATGTATAGGCTATGGTGTATATAAAATTCTAAGTGCTGCGAGTAACTTCAATTCTACTTCAGCAAAATACGCGCCAATCTAAGCATTAAGCTAACACTCGCCGAGGTCAATATGCGATTATTTTGGCAATGCACTTGCTCTCAGTCAGGTGCAGCTAGCTGCAACTAGCGTGAATTGCTAGATACTAGCGCTCGACGGTCAACACTCAACGTTAACCTTGATAGATTTTGGCCATTTGGTTGAACTAAGCCAGATTTGACTGGTACATTTAAACCACTTATCCGATGAATACCCCCCTGGAACTCCAGAGAAGAGAACTAATGTACACCCTAAAGTACCGCAAACTAAAATATTTAAGCAGTTGCATCAACTTACTGCTGACTATCCAGCAATACAACTTGATTGCTTTTAAAGTTGAGCAGAAAGCCATTACAGCACCCTACTCGCCCCAGCCGGACACGCTACTCTTGTTACAGAAGCATACAGCTAGCGCTATAATTCGCAAACCCAAAGCTATGTTGGCATCGCAAATTCCGACCAACATGTTTATTATTTAAAATCTGGAGACGCACTCGTTGATTTAGGTCTAGTTAATCCTTTGCTAAAATCAGTTGGCTGTATATAAGCAGCTAGAGAAATTATTAAATTAGCGGTATGGTTTAGGTTTTAGCAAAACGCCACTTCACCACTTTTAATAATAGTAATATCCTAACCTTGTGGCGTATTTATAGGCTCCGCCACTTTTGATAACTTATTACAAATTCGGGGGAACTATGTTCAAAAATTTAGCAGCTGATGTATTGGGCTTAAGTGATATCGGCAAAATTATCACGCCCAAAGATTTTGATAAAACCGATATTGACGAGTATGTGTTCCAAGAGGACGGTGAAAAAATATTTGTGGTGATCAAATCTAAAACCGACGAATATTGTTTTACCAATCTCGCATTTATTCATTTAGATGGCAATATTGCTGTCAGTAAGAAAAAAACTTTACACCGCTATTTATACAAACATTATCCCATCCATCATGTGCATATCGAAACCGCGGGGACGGTGGATTTAGATGTCGAACTTAAATTTGGCTACGGTGAACATGAAATGTCTATCGATGTGGATAAACAAGAAATCGCTCAAGTCCGAAATATCTACAAAGCGTTGTTTGTGATCAGTGAAAAATGTAAAGACATTGAAAAAAATCTACACACCTTATTCGACACCCATGAAGCTGTGAATCGCATGTTTTTGTTGCGTGAGCTGCCAGAACAGGTGATCCTCAGTCTACCGGATTTAATCTGCCAAACCGCGCAGCAAATTGAGCAACATCTCAATAGCCGCAGACACAGTATTCAAGATTATGATTTTACCGCGGTGTTTGAACGCTATCTTTAATCACGAAATTGACGTGGATGCAATCAAACCCTAAACAACGCACACACGCGTAATAAACATATGAGCAGCCACCCCCCTTTTCAGCCTGGCAGTTGTCCGATTTGTGTAACAAATCGGCAAGGGGGGGATGCCATGGAACACTGAATAGTCCAGGAAGGTGACTGCTAGGTTCATCTTAACGCAGCAAGCTTTCAACAACCTTTCAACGCCATCAGTTCTGCCGTTTTATTTTGCAAGCCCCTTGCTTGTCATGGCACGTTATATGCATATTAGAGCTTAACACTTAGCAGTACTCCATTTTTGCTAAACACATTGCTGTAAATTAGGAAGAACGATTATGACCATTCGCGTTGCTATACGTCACAAAACCATCTACAAATTTGATCGCTCTGTAGCTTTATCTCCCCATGTATTTCGACTCCGCCCAGCAGTGCACAGCCGCACGCCGATCAAGGCTTACAGCTTACGCATTGAGCCAAAAAATCACTTTATTAACTGGCAACAAGACCCGTTTGGGAACATTCTAGCTCGGGTGGTTTTCCCCGAAAAATGCACGCAACTCAGCGTCGAAGTGGAAGTTGTCGCGGATATGACAGTCATTAATCCGTTTGATTTTTTTGTGGAAGAGTATGCTGAAAAATTTCCATTTAAATATGACACACTAAATATCAAAGAGTTACAGCCATATTTAGAAATTACTGAAAACGGACCGCTGCTGCGTAGTTGGGTGCAAAAGATTGATCTTCGCCCCAAAACGGTGACTGACTTTTTGGTCGAGATTAATCGCAAGGTTTTTGAAGCGATTAGTTACAACATCCGCATGGAAGTGGGCATTCAAAATTGCGAACAAACCTTAAGTAAACTCAGTGGTTCCTGTCGTGATTCCGCGTGGTTGCTGGTGCAAGTATTACGTCATTTAGGCTTGGCAGCCCGGTTTGTATCCGGCTATTTGGTGCAATTGACCGCCGATGTGAAAGCCTTAGATGGGCCTTCCGGCACGGAACTGGACTTCACCGATTTACATGCGTGGACCGAGGTGTATATTCCGGGTGCAGGCTGGATCGGGCTGGACCCAACCTCCGGACTGCTTGCGGGTGAAGGCCATATTCCGTTGGCGTGTACTCCTGATCCTGCCAGTGCGGCCCCAGTAACGGGCTGTACTGATAAATGTGAAGTCGAATTTGAATTTAGCAATAGTGTCGAACGTTTACACGAAGATCCGCGAGTCACCAAACCTTACTCAGAAGAACAGTGGTACCATATTGATAAACTAGGTGAATTGGTTGACCAACGTCTATTAGAAGACGATGTGCGCATGACTATGGGCGGCGAACCGACGTTTGTTTCTATCGACGATATGGAAGGCGCAGAATGGAATACGCTCGCAGATGGTGCAAACAAACGTGAGCGCGCACAACAATTGACCATGCGTTTACGTGATGTGTTCGCAAATGGTGCAATGCTGCATTATGGTCAAGGCAAATGGTATCCAGGTGAACCGTTACCGCGTTGGCAATACGGAATTTTCTGGCGTAAAGACGGCACACCTATCTGGCGCAATCCGGCATTATTGGCCGATATTAATAAAGATTATGGTCACACCCTGAAACAGGCGCAAAAATTTACGCAGCATTTAAGCACCCGCTTAGGCATTAAAACGCATTATATTGTTACAGCGTTTGAAGATAATTTTTATTATCTGTGGCAAGAAGGCACGCTGCCCGACAATATTGACCCGTTAAAATATAACGTTAAGGATTCAATTGAACGCCAAACCTTAACCAAGTTACTGGATGCAGGCCTAGATCAACCCACAGGATATGCCTTACCCTTAAAATGGGATTGGGCTAACCAAATCTGGCAAAGTGGTCCGTGGACTTTCAGACGCGGAGCCATGTTTTTAATCCCAGGTAACTCACCCATGGGGATGCGTTTGCCATTAGCCAGTTTGCCGTGGATTGCCCCGGACAAGCGCGAAATCCATGAACCACAAAGCTTATTTGAAGATTTACCCGAATTAGCGGATTATGCAGGCGAGGTCGCGCAACGTTACAATCATATTGAAACGCAAGCGGTTCCGCATCCTGAAATAGTCGAGCAAGAAGCCGCAGACGATATTACGATTAATGTCCCTGTGCCACATACGGCAATGTGCGTCGAAGCTAGAAACGGTCGCTTATATATTTTCATGCCACCGCTAACCTTGTTAGAGCATTATCTGGAATTGGTTGCGGCGATAGAAGCCACCGCCGAAAGCTTGGCTCTGCCAGTAATTTTAGAAGGCTATGAGCCACCGCGCGATTATCGTATCGAACGCTTAATGGTCACACCTGATCCCGGGGTGATTGAAGTCAATATCCATCCTTCAAAATCTTGGCGCGAGTTGGTGGAAAAAACCGATATTTTGTACGAAGAAGCGCGCCTGACCCGTTTAGGTACCGAAAAATTCATGCAAGACGGTCGCCACACCGGAACTGGCGGGGGTAACCATATCACCATCGGTGCGGAAACTCCGGCGGATAGTCCATTGCTAAGACGTCCAGATTTACTGCGCAGTTTGATTACCTATTGGCAACATCACCCTGGGCTATCGTATTTGTTTTCGGGTATGTTTATTGGTCCGACCAGTCAG
>SXIZ01000284.1 GCA_005779525.1 Methylococcaceae bacterium | reverse complement strand
GAATGCAGTTAAAGGCTATGCGGCGCATGAAAAAGACGTGTTAACCCAAGTCACAGAAGCTCGCGCCAAAGTGGGGACTTTGAATGCGAGCCCGGAATTGGTGAATGACGAAGAGGCATTTAAAAAATTTATCAGTGCCCAAGGACAAATGACCAGCGCCCTTTCGCGTTTAATGGTGGTGTCGGAAAATTACCCGCAACTTAAAGCCGATGCGTCATTCCGCGACCTGCAGGCTCAACTTGAAGGGACTGAAAACCGCATTACCGTAGCACGTAATCGCTATATCAAGGCTGTTAAAGACTACAACATTACCGTGCGTTCTTTCCCAAGCAATCTTACCGCGATGGTGGTGGGTCTGAAAACCAAACCCAGTTTTACGGTAGAGAACGAACAAGCCATTTCTAAAGCACCGAGCGTAGATTTTAGTGCGCCCGTTGCCCCACCCGCTGCACCTTAAGTTTTGAAAAACTTTTGCCTGCTTCTCTGGCTGTGTTACTTAGTCTGCATTGGGCAAGTCGTCGCAGAAGAGCTGCTGCCACTGCCGAAACTGACGGGTCATGTGGTCGATTTAACCGCCACCTTAACGAGTGAACAGCAAAATCGCTTGGAGACTCAGCTAGCGCTATTAGAACAACAAAAAGGCAGTCAGCTGGCGGTTTTAATTTTACCCAGCACGGCCCCGGAAGATATTGCACAGTTTGGCATCCGTTTAGCCGAAGCCTGGAAACTTGGGCGTAAAAACATCGATGATGGCGCGATTTTCATTATCGCCAAAAATGACAAAAAAGTGCGTATCGAGGTTGGCTATGGTTTGGAAGGTGTGCTACCCGATGCTATTGCCAAACGTGTATTAGCAGAAAACGTGACCCCGCTTTTCAAACAAGGGGAGTTTGCGGGTGGAATCGCAGCAGGAGTTGAACAATTGGTGCGCTTGATTTCAGGGGAATCTTTACCGCCGCCAAGCAAAAATTCCTCCACGACAGAACCTAGTGGCGAAGGCTGGTTTATGTTGCTGCTTTTTGGGGGCGTGGCGTTGGGTTCGATACTGACAATGCTCTTGGGGCGCATCACTGGCGGGCTGCTCGCAGGACTTGGCAGCGGCTTGGTTGCCACACTTCTCGTGGGCGGCGGAATGGCCGTATTAATTGGCATTTTAGTATTTTTTATGGTGGGTCTGCGGCAAAGTCAGTTTGGCGGCTGGAGTAGCGGCGGAGGCTCTTGGGGTGGTGGTTCTGGCGGCGGCTTTAGTGGCGGTGGTGGAAGTTTTGGCGGTGGAGGCGCATCCGATTCATGGTAACTTTTAAACGCTGGTGGCGTCATAGTTTTATCCCACCTTGGTGGTGGTTGCGGCAATTTCCCAAAGCGACACTACAGCAGATTGAACAGGCCATTACCCGTTCTGAACGTACCCATTCGGGCGAACTCCGATTTGCCATCGAAGCCGCCCTCCCGCCGTTGTTGGTGTGGCGGGGGTATCGTGCTGCGCAACGGGCAATTGAGTTGTTTGCCAGCTTGGGAGTTTGGGATACGGAAGATAACTGTGGCGTATTAATCTATGTGCTGCTAGCCGACCGGGAAGTGCATATCTTGGCTGATCGCGGAATCGCTAAACGCGTGCCCCCGGCACAATGGCAAACCATCGTCGAAGCGATGCAAACTCAGTTTCGTAGCGGTCAGTTTCAGCAAGGTGCGTTACTTGGGATTGCACAGGTCACTGAGCTGTTAAACCAGTATTTTCCTGCTACGGCCACCCATCCCAATCAACTCCCCAATGCTCCTGTGATCATCCGGCATTGAGCTCAACTGACCACCCCATGAACAACAGGCTAATCCATTTTGTTACACACGATATTTGGTTATTGCCGGAACATCACTTTCCATTTTTAAGCAGCAAAATCGTTAAGCTGTTAAAAATAGTGTTCTTAGCTGCCCAAGGGTTCCAGCGCGACCATTGTCAATTACGCGCCTCGGCACTGACACTCTATAGCTTGCTAGCCATCGTGCCGATTATTGCTATGCTATTTGGCATCGCCCAAGGATTTGGTTTGGAACGCATGTTGGAACAGCAACTTTTTCTGCAAATACCGCATCAAGAAACCTTGATGCTGGAATTAATTCAGTTTGCGCGTAATCTCTTGGAGAGTACCAAAGGTGAAGTGATTGCTGGCATCGGAATTATCGTACTGCTCTGGACAGTGGTCAGTATGATCAGCAACATTGAAGATTCCTTTAATTACATCTGGAAAATCAGCCATGGACGCCAGTTTAGCCGTAAAGTCAGTGATTATTTATCCTTGATGCTGCTGGCACCGATGTTATTGATTTTGGCCAGCAGTATCAGTGTGTATTTACATACCAAAATCAGCTGGCTGGCGGCGTTGTTTACCTTGCCAGCCTTTAGTGAAGGTATTTTGCTGAGCGTACTCAATTATTTCCCGCTGATGTTGATGATTGCCTTATTCAGCTTTACTTTCTGCTTTATGCCCAATCATAAAGTCAACTATCAAGCTGGGCTATGCGCTGGCATACTGACGGGCTTGCTCTATCAGGGCTTACAAACCTTATATTTGGGCTTACAGATTGGCGTCTCCAGCTACAACGCAGTCTACGGCAGTTTCGCTGCAGTTCCCTTATTTGTTATTTGGGTACAAACGGGCTGGATGATCGTGCTGTTTGGCTGCGAAGTGACATTTTTTATACAGAATTATGCAGTTCATCGTTACTATCTAAAATTTTCCAGCCTCAGTTTTAGCTTAAAAAAAACGCTCGCCTTGCAGGTCATGCATTTAATCGTTAAAAACTTTAGCGCCCATGGACAACCGTTAACCGCCGACCAAATTGCCTTACACCTAGGTATCTCTATCCCTATCTTGCAACCGTTACTGGGCTTATTACAAGACAGCAAGTTAGTGATCGCCTTAAAAACTGAAACGGATAGCGAAATATATTTACCGGCGTTGGATAGTCAGGAACTCAGCATCGCCCGTGTTCTGACGACCTTAGAAACCTGCGGAGTAAATGACTTGCCGGATGTAGATGCACAATGTAATTTCAGAAAATTTGTTATACCCGCAGATTTAGCCTTGCAGAGTGCTGAACAGCAACGTTTACTTAAAGATATTTAAGTACTGTCACACTAAAGGAGTAAAATCACTGCTGAGTGATTCAGCTTACTCTCAGCCTAGCAGGCGCACAATCACAACAACTTAGAGCTTAGTTAACTTGATGAGATCTTTTCTGCAACATAGAAATAATCCTGCTGAGTCGCTATCGCGACACTGTTTTAATCGGGTTTTCGCACCCGACGGCGAAGCACTTTCTTTTGCTCCGCCAAAAGAAAGTACTCAAAGAAAAGGCGGCCCGGTTACCGCTGATGTCTTGCGCTCCTCGTAGTTATCGGGGGGGTGACAAAAGGGGCGTCCTGCCCCTTTGCCACCGTGCGGCATCCATGCCGCACCCCGTTGGGCTATTCCCGATAACTACTGCGGTGCTCGACGCGGTAAACGGGATTAAAACACGTTACTGTGTAACGTCAGTTAGTTAAGCTAAATATTCAACATCAGTTGGCGCTGTTCCATTCAACAGCATATTTTCCATAGGAGTTTGGCGTATGAAAACCATAACCATTATTAGTATAGTTTTGAGTAGTTGTTTCGTGAGCAATGCAGAGGCCGTTGGCTTGGCAGATCTGGCCGGGGCTGCGGGTAATCTACAAAAAGGGGCACAAACCCTGCAAGCTGGGCAAGCGTTGGCGGGAGCTGCAAGCGGTTCGAGTGTGAGTGGCGGTTTAACGGATATGCTAGTACAACAATTAGGCGTGACGCCCACACAAGCCACTGGCGGTGCGGGTGCCGTATTTCAAATGGCTAAATCGAAAATGCAAGCAGCTGCCTTTGAAAAACTCAGCAGCTCGGTCCCAGGGATGTCAGGCTTATTAGCCGCCGCGCCTGCCATGAATCCCGCTTCAGGTGGGTTAACCGCATTAGCCAAGAATGTGCCGGGGATGAGTGGTAATTCTACAAGTAATCTGGTGGGGCTGGCAGGGTCATTTCAACAGCTGGGCTTAGGGCCAGACATGGTGCAAAAATTTGTCCCCGTGGTCATGCAATATGTTCAAGGCACGGGTGGCGGAGCCGTTTCTAGTATGTTGCAATCTGCTTTGATGGGCGGCATGTAAAATTTAATCACGGGCGTAAACATTGCGCACTGCAGTTTACGCCCCTGCACCCCTTAGGCTTTGCTTCGTCCGCTCAACCATAAGGGTAAGGCCAACACCGCCACACAAGCCAACCACGTGACCAATTGAGTATTGGCGAAGGTATACCCCACTGCCACGAGCAAGCGTTCACCCAACTCTGGATACGCCTGGATAAAATCCCGCGACACCACAAATGCCTCGCTTTCACCTAGAGGCAATAAAATACCCGCTGCCAGCAACAAATCGGCTAGTAATTTGTTGCGTTTATGATTGACCTGTGGACTGCCAGTTAAAGCACTGACCTCAACCATCGCCCAAGATTTTGACTTTAACAGCAGATAATTCAACAACACTAGCGCTAAACTCCCTACCACAGGGACTGCAGCCGCAATACTCGGAAAACTAATATAGCGCCCGTTAATTCCCAGACCCAAGCTGCGATAAATTGCCAAAGCGGCAAAAACTAATAACAAATAATACAGCCATTGTCCCCACTGTGCCTTAAAGGGTTGCTCAGCCAACAGCTTAAAACTCCTGAGCAAAACCAATGCACCTAGGCCAATATTCAACGCCACCAGCACGCTGGTCTGCAGACGTTGCCAAGGACTGTAACTGGTATACCAGAGAAAATCTGCTTGCTGTACTACTAACAATATCAAGACTTGGGCTAAGATCAGCCACCCTAATTGTCGAGCTGCAGGCAACGACTGTAACGGCTTAAACGCCACACTAAATACCGCCAAAAATAAGCCAATCGCGATCAATGTCTGCTGCAGCCATTCGGGATTTTCATAGACCTTGCCCGTTAATGGAAATACCTCTTCACGGTCCACGCTATACATACCCCAATTGGCGCCGACTACGCCTTCCAGCGCACTTTTCCACGATTGATTAAAGGCTTCTACAATGTTGTAGTCAAAGCCATTATCATTAGCCACCTTAATTAACGCACGGATAAATTTCGCCTCGTTCACCACCCCAGGCACCGCATGGCCCCGTTGCCGCCCGGCGCTGGGCCAACCTGACTCACCAATTAAAATGGGAATATTAGGTACGCGACGATAAGCCTCTTGCTGCACTTGTTTATAAATCTTCGCAATATGCGCAGGAGCCGCATCCACCGCAATCGGTTCATCCTCCCAATACGGTAAAATATGGATAGTGACAAAATCCACTTCTTGCACCAATTGCGGATGCTTCATATATTCCGACCAAACATCGGCATACGAGACAGGCTGTTTGACCGCTTGTTGCACCTGACGAATATAAGCCATTAAGTCTTCAGCGGTTAAATCGCCACGTAACAACACCTCATTACCGACAATCACCCGCTTAACCACATCTGGATTTGCATTCGCCGAACGAATCAATTCGGCAATTTCTTTGGCATTGACTGCCTTATCGCCCCCTAACCAAGCCCCCTGCAACATATCAACCCCATACTTACGGGCCAACGCAGGAATCAATGGCATAACCCCTTCCGCACTGGCATAGGTGCGAATGGTGTGGGTTTTTTCGGCCAATAATTTAATATCCGCCTCGACCTCCGCCGCTGAAGGAAACACCTCCTCCAACGGTCCTTGACCTTCTCGATAGGGCGCAAATGAAAGACTATTTAACTTCCCATCGGGCACATCCAAACCGACATCTTGAGGTAAGTTCAAGCCAAAGGCCAATAAACCATAAACCAAAACAATTAGAGCAACAAACGCAATTGATCTCATAAATTTAATGCTAAGTGAAAAAGTGAGTGTTCCAATGCTGAAACGTCTAGCCTATATAAAACCCGCTTTGGAGAACGCAAGGCATCAATACCCGCTAGACGCTTAAACTAACTTCCAATTATCGCATTATTTCGCGAGACTTTGATTCGTTTAAATCGAGAGCAACCGCCATCAGCGGCGAGCTCCAAAGAATATCAACAAACTTATCTGCTTGGGATGTCGATTTAACCGTATTTTCTTTCTTATTCAAACTAGCTAATTTTAAAAAGTCTAAGGCCTCAATAGGCAAGTAATGAGTTTCATGCACTCATTTATTTTCTAATTCGGCTCTATTGGACATTTGAAATACTCCACAAAATTACGCATGACTGTCTCGTTACGACCCCTAGCCGACGATCAGAGGCATACCCTTATTTTCCTGATAGCAGACTATCAAAATCTCGCTTCTCCATGAGTGGATTTAATTCAGTAATTACATACTGATAGGCAGAATCGGTGTCTTCTCGGACATTCACGATTGATAATAAACACTCAGTAACAGGCAAGTACGGACACCCGCAATTGTCATGACTAGTCTTAAATCCGATCCAAGGGGCTAATCACGCCTTTACCCCCTTTATTAAGGACATGAGTATAAATCATAGTTGTCGCCACATCGCTGTGTCCTAACAGTTCCTGAACAGTTCGTATGTCGTACCCGCTTTCGAGTAAATGCGTCGCAAATGAATGGCGTAAAGTATGAGGGGACGTCGGTTTTGCGATCCCTACCGCCAGAGCGGCTTTTTTAACATACCGCTGCACCTGTTTCTCTTCGACATGATGCCGACGCTCGCATTTGCTTCGCGGGTCAATAGAGTATTTCCTAGCTGCAAATACGTATTGCCAACCCCATTCTTTAGCTGCATTGGGATACTTTACAGCCAAAGCATCAGGTAGCCAGACATCCACCTTGTTCAGAATCAAATCCCGTTCATGCCATTCTCGGCGTATTTTCAATTGCGAACGTATCTCGTCAACCAGGCTGTCAGGCAGCATTGTCACTCTATCTTTACCCCCTTTGCCATCCCTGACGATGATTTCTTTTCTGGTCAAATCAACATCCTTGACCCGCAGGCGTAATGCTTCCATCAAACGCATTCCGGTTCCATATAACAATTTGATGATTAAACCAAT
>SXIZ01000283.1 GCA_005779525.1 Methylococcaceae bacterium | reverse complement strand
CAGCAAGGCGCCCCGAGCGATATCTATGATCATCCAAGCAATTCTTTTGTGTCGCGTTTTATCGGGCAAACTAATATTTTGGATATCGAGGAAGTCGATCAAGATTGGTTAACGACGACAGGATTAAGTCTGGCAACCTCAGATGGCAAGTTCGTGCACGTCCGTCCGCATGACATTGAAGTTATAAAATCTGAAGCCGCAGCAGCACCGGCTGCTGTTTTAAAAGATTGGCAGCATTTAGGCTCGCTTATTCGTATCGAATTAGCGCAAGTGGATGATAAACAGTTTACTAAACCGATTTTTGCAGAAATGCCTAATGAACGCTTTAAACAGCTCCAACTTGGGCGTGGCGATAAAGTCGCCGTTAAAATTCGGCATGCACGTTGGTTTAATTAATGGCTGTTACGCAGATAACTCTGCGAAATGGAGTCTGTTGGTAAAGTGAAAATCAAGGTTGGGCTAACCAACGGGCAGCCCAACAATTCGGAGCTCCGAATATTGGATTTCACGCTGTTCAGCCCAAGCTATCCACTTTTGCGACGCTCTGTATTATCAGTAAATTAACCTATAGAGGCTAAGCCGCGTTTGATCACTTGGATCACGCGCTGCGTAGTCCTGATTCACTTAACCTGTAGCTATAGTATGAACTTAAATCAAATTGAATTATTACAGGTACTTCAGGAAACCCAGCTGAATTTATCCAAAGCGGCGTTAAAAATGCACGTGGTGCAATCGGCGGTAAGCCGCCAATTACAGCTGTTTGAAGCGGAATTGGGGGCGCCGTTATTTGAGCGCAATGGCAAAAAACTGGTTGGTCTCACCAGTCTGGGGCAACGGATTATGCAGGAAGTCTCCAGCATTAATCAGGCAAAACAGAATATTCAGTCCATTGCTGCAGATTTTATGGATGCGGAGCAGGGGATTATTCACATTGCTACCACCCATGCGCAAGCTAAATATTTTTTGCCTACCCCGATTCAGCGCTTTCGTGCTAAATATCCCAAAGTGCGCATTTACATGCAGCAGACCTCACCCGAACATTTGATTGATCAATTGCATAGGCACAAAGCCGATATCGCGATTTGTACGGAAAAAGTGCAAGAGGATGCCGAACTGATCACTAAGCATTGCTACGAATGGCATCATGCTGCGGTCGTGCCGCACGGTCATCCATTGTGTGAGGGTGAGATTAGTCTGCAACGTTTAACTGCATTTCCGATACTTACCTATAGTTACGGTTTTACCGGGCGTTCGAATATTGAAATTGCTTTGCAAAAGGCGGGCTTAGAGTTGGATGTGATCTTATCGGCTGCAGATAGTGATGTCATCAAAACCTATGTGCGTTCTGGATTAGGAGTGGGGTTAATTACCGATAAGGCTTACGACCCAGAAGCGGACGCGGACTTGGTGGTTCGCAGTTTGGAAGATTTTATTCCCAGTTCTAGTGCGAAAATTGCCTATTTAAAAAATAATTTTTTACCTTCCTACACCCAACATTTTATTGAAGAGATGTTGATTGCGGCGAAAGAAATTTAAAGCCGCTGCAGATTAATGTTCCGCCAGTAAAATATTAGGCATTTGGCGCAAAATCCATTGCTGACGCCGAATAACTTGCACTGATGGATGTAAGGTTCGAAGGACGATTGGATTGGGTAAGGTTGCCGCCAATAATGCTGCTTGTTGCGCATTGAGTCGCTGTGCACTGATGCCAAAATAGCGTTGGCTGGCGGCCTCGATACCAAAAATATGATCGCCGAATTCAGCAATATTTAGATAGACTTCCAAAATGCGTTGTTTGCCCCAAAGTGCTTCGATCAGCACGGTAAACCACACTTCCAAACCTTTACGCAGAAAACTTTTACTGGGTAGCAAAAAAACATTTTTAGCCACTTGCTGCGATAAGGTGCTGGCTCCGCGCAAGCTACCGCCATCCATATAGACATCGATTGCCGCGCCAATGGCTTGAAAATCAAAGCCATGATGCTGGAAAAAACGCTGGTCTTCGGACGCGATCACCGCCACAAAGGCATTTTTGGCGATTTTATCTTTGGCTACCCATTTAAAACTCATGGGTTTTACGCGATGATCATAAACTGCATCCTCAGCATGTCGATACAACATAAACATCGTGGTTGACGGCGGGAGCCAACGCAATAATTCGCAAATTCCCACCGACAATAGCATAAACAGCAAGATAAATGATAATAACCATTTTTTTACCCGCCCCCAGAATGGAGTTCGTTTTGCTTGAATGTGGTGTTTAGGATAGTTGTTGAAGGAACTGGGTTTTATCGACATGCATTATCAGGGTTAAAGTATTAAAGCTGAGTTGGGCATTGTAGGTATGTAATGGTGGCATCAACCTTCATAAGCCTTAAGTCATTTTAGCCTACTTTGAACGTTATGGGGGCGTGTGTTACAGGTTGTCACTGCTGCCAAACTGATGTTGGCCAGATTGCTAAGCAGCATTAATTTAATTTAACAAGTTCACGCTCTGCTAATTGGTGCACCAACAAACTTAAGACCACTAGCGCGACGCCTAGCGCGATTTTTAGGGTTAGGGGTTCATGGTTAAGGAGATGCCCAATAATCAGCGCCAGCACGGGCGACATTAAGGAGATTAACGCTACCCGAGTGGTGGGCAGATGTTGCAGAATGAAATAATACAGGCCCAATCCAAAGGCAGTGGCGATTCCGCCGAGGTACATAATTGCGCACAGGCTGCGTAACGGGATATTGACTGGCCACTGCCCATCTAAAGAATACCATAGCGTGAGATAGGCAGGTACCGCTAGACATAAGCCGCCAGTGACTTGCACGAGCGCCGGGATTTGCGCATTAATTTGTTTAACCCATACAGCGCTGGCGGCTTGTAACCAGACGGCTAATAATAAGCTACTGATCGCCAACACTGCCGCCTGACCCAGTTGCAGCGCTGAGCCGAATACCAGAACTAACCCACCCAATCCTAAGCCATAGGATGCTAATTTTGCCCACGTT
>SXIZ01000282.1 GCA_005779525.1 Methylococcaceae bacterium | reverse complement strand
TCAAATGCGTAGCTGGCGTCAGCATATTCATAGCGCGCCTGAAACTGCATACGAAGAATTTCAGACTGCTGAATTTGTGGCGCAAAAACTGTCCGAATTTGGTCTTCAGGTGCATACGGGCATCGCTAAAACGGGCGTGGTAGCCAGTTTAGTTATGGGTTCGAGTACCAAAACACTTGCGTTACGTGCGGATATGGATGCGTTACACATTCATGAAGCCAACACACTGCCTTATCGTTCACGCATAGATGGAAAAATGCATGCCTGTGGCCATGACGGACATACGGCAATGTTGCTGGGAGCGGCAAAGTATTTAACTGAATATCCAGAGTTCGACGGTACGGTACATTTTATTTTTCAACCCGCAGAGGAAGGGCGGGCAGGTGCTAAATTAATGCTGGAAGAAGGCTTATTTGAACGCTTTCCAGCGGATTATGTATTTGGCTTACATAATTTCCCCAATGTCCCCACTGGGCATTTTGCGATTCAAGCAGGCCCGATGATGGCGGCGATGAATTGCTTTGAAATTACCTTACGCGGACAGGCGTGTCATGCCGCCAAGCCGCATTTAGGCAATGATCCCTTAATGGCCGCGACGCAATTGGTGAGTGCGTTGCAGACCATTGTTAGTCGTAATGTGGATCCACACGCCTCTGCCGTCGTCAGTATTACTCAAATTCACAGTGGCCAGACGTGGAATGCGATTCCAGAAGACGTCGTGATTCGCGGAACCTATCGTAGTTTTGCGCCTGACGTGCAGCTTTTAGTAGAGCAACGCATTCAACAGTTAACTGCTAATATCAGTGCGGCGTTTAATGTCGAAGCAAACCTAGTGTTTGATCCCGAGAATCCAGGCTACCCGGTGACAGTAAATGCTAGCGAAGCGACGCAGATCGCCATTGCAGCGGCTACAGCAGTGGTGGGCAAGGCATCGGTTGATTTGCATCCTACACCCAGTATGGGCTCGGAAGATTTTGCGTTTATGTTGCAAGCCAAACCTGGGTGCTATGTTTGGTTAGGTAATGGTGCGGAAGCGGGGTGTGGGCAATTGCATAATCCACATTATGATTTTAATGATGCCATTTTAGCCATAGGCGCGGCCTATTGGGTGAAACTCGTGACCACGGTTTTAGCGAGAGGATAGAGGATGAATTTACAACGTGTTTGCACCTGCTTGGGTGTCATATTTCTGCTCAGTCTGCCTGCAGTGCAAGCTGAAGAATATCAACTAGAATTACTCATTTTTTCGCAAAGTAGCGTCAATACTGAATTATTTAAGCAAAGCGTTAGTAGCATTAATATTCCTAATAATGCTATCGAATTAGCTAATCCCACAGGCGCAGATCAAGAAACGTTAGTCGAAATGCCGTTAATCAGTCTTAGCAAGGCCGCTGATAATCTGCGTAATAATCAAAATTACACGCTATTGCTGCAGAAAGCTTGGAAACAGAAATTTACACCAGGGGAAACCACCCCGGCAATTCGTTTACAAGATGCAGCGGGCAGTTTGACGGGTTATCTTAGCTGTTCTGAAGAAGGCGGGGTGCTTAAAGCCAAGCTGGATTTAGAATATTTGGGGCATAGCAGTAACAACAATAACTTTAGCTCTCTGGTTTACCGTTTAACGGAACGGCGCAAGTTAAAATCCGAAGAGCCACAATATTTTGACCATCCAAAATTTGGCGCGATTGTGGTTGCAAAATCTTTGGCACCGCCGCCACCGCCACCGTCAGAAAATCCAACGCCTGCTGTAGACCCCAGCACTGGGGCGGTAGTGCCTGCGTCGCCACCGCCAGCAGCCGCTCCAGCAACAACTACCCCGTAATTATTGCGCATGTGGTTTACACAAACATTTCAGCCTTTAGTTCGCCAATATTGGCTTAAGCATGCGCGTTTAAGACGCTTGCTTGCCGGGTTGGTATTTAGCTATGCACTGCTCGGATTTGTGGTGATCCCTTGGGTTTTGCAAGCAAAATTACCCACGCTTTTAGGGCAACAAACGCAGGCCCCGGTAGTCGTTGATACTGTTCGCTTTAATCCCTTTAGCTTAAAGCTGCAAATTTTTGGACTCGATGTTCAGGATCAGCAACAACAGTCGTTTTTTAAAGCGCAAGAGTTTTGTGTTAATGTCAATCTCGTAAAAAGTATTTGGGCTCGTGGATGGGTCGTAGAGCAATTTCGACTGCAAAATCCTGTGCTGCAGCTGCGCAGAGTTAAAGAGGGGCAGTTAAATATTACTAGCCTCTTACCCCCGGAGGATAATCAGCCTGCGTCCGAGAGTTCGAATGTGCCATTTTTAGTGCAGCATTTGCAGATCGAGCAGGGCAAACTTAGCTGGCACGACGAAAGTGTGCAGCCGATGTTGGAGGAAGAATTAACCGGAATTAATATTGATTTGGAAAATCTTGGCACCTTAAAGGATGAGGTCGCAAAACTGAATCTGGCAAGTAATGTCGATGCGGACGGAGAAATGCATGTGGCATCCAGCTTTACTTTGGCGCAACAAAATCTCCAAGGGCATCTTGAGTTAAAGCAAATACCCTTAGTGAAGCTATGGGAGGTTTTACTTAAACCGCATGCAAATTATCAAATCCTCCAAGGTACTGCTGATGTGCAGTTGGATTATCTGTTGAATTATCAAGCGGGGCTGCAATTACAAGTGCACGCGGGCGCTTTAACTATCCATGATCTACAAATTGCACCGTTAGCTGCTGCGCAGTCGGTAATATCTTTGCCGGAATTGAATGTTGAGGGTGTCAATCTGGATTTAGCGCAACAGGACATTCATTTAGGAAATCTGCATGCCAAGCAGTTAAGTGTTAATCTCGCGCGCAATGCTGCGGGTGAATACAATCTGCAAACCTTATTCACCCCAAACGCGCCGCCAGCAGCAAGACCTGTTTCAGCTACAGCCCCACCTACTGAGGCCAAACTTTGGACGTTCACGATCGATAGCCTGGATTTAGAACAAAATCATGTTGAATATAGCGATCAAAATCCAGTGCAATTGTCCGCTTTAAGTTTGCCGGATGTGAGTCTAAAAATTAAACAATTAAAGGTAGCCACGGGAGCTCAAAAATTACAATTACAAAGTGCGGATAGCGAATTGCATGTCCACGGGGCTAAATTAACGGGCTATAAATTTTCGCCTGCAAGTAAAACACTGCAGGCAGAACTGCAAGATTTTGTTGTGGCGCTGAAGGAGCAGCAGTTGGAGTCGGGAGATAAGCTACAAATTCGTGTGCATGAGGGTCGTGTCAATCTACAGAATTTTGTGTTAAATGAGCCGGAGGCCGCTAATCCTTTAGTGATTTTGCCTGAGTTTGCGCTGCAAGGGCTGGAATTGGATTCAGCACAGCGCCAAATCAATGTTGCTGCATTATCTTCCAGTAATGCGCTGTTACGTGCTTGGATCACCGCCCAAGGGCAAATAAATTATCAAAGTTTGTTGGTGATGGAGGCAGCGGAGCAAGCAGTGGTCGTTCCTCCGGCTGCCAGTACGGAGGCTGATAACAGTGCGCCCTGGAAAATGCGTTTAGCAGACTTGCAGTTAAAAAATTATCAGTTGGAATTGCAAGATAATAGTAAAGCCAAGCCCGTGCAGCTCCTGCTAGCCCCTATTGAACTTCAAGCTAAGCAACTCAGTAACCAGTCTGATACCCCCGTTCCGTTTAGTTTATCCACGTTAGTGAATAATAAGGGGAGCATCAAGATTACAGGAACTACGCGCTTAGCGCCTTTGCAAACCGAAGCCCAGCTGAATATCAGTGCTTTTGAGCTGCTTGCCTTACAACCCTATGTTAATGATTATCTGCGGGTAGATCTGATCGAAGGGGCTTTAGACAGTGCGCTTAAGCTGAAACTGAGCCAAAATACAACGCAAGAACCTCTAGAATTCAATGCGCAAGGTAGCATTAATGTTCAAAATTTGGTCACTCGAGACCAAATTTTGAATAAAGATTTGATTAAATGGCGGGCGCTTAAGTTGGATGGCGTTAGCTACAATTCCGTAGCGTCTAGTCTGAATATTGATGCCATCTTGTTGCAAGATCCCTATGCTCGGGTGACTATCAAGAATGACCGTAGCATAAATTTTAGCGACATTATTGTGCCAAGATCGACTAATACGGCCAAAGCTAATTCCGAGCCAACTGCGCAAAAAACAAGCTTCAAATATAAAATTCAAGCGGTTAATGTCAGTCAAGGAAGTTCGGACTTCTCAGATTTCTCGTTAATCCTGCCTTTTGTGGTGCATTTAGATAGTTTAAATGGCGCTATTAAAAGTATTGCATCAGAGCAAACTAACTTTACCGATTTTAAATTAGCGGGTAAGGTTTTTGATTTATCCCCTATGAATTTACAAGGGAAATTCAAACCTAACTTCAGCGATTTAGATATTGCCATGCATTTTAGTAGTATGCCGTTGCCGTTTATTTCACCGTATATGGTGGAGTTTGCAGGCTATAAAATTGAAAAGGGCAAAATGTCCTTGGATTTATTATATAAAGTGGCTGCAAAGCAATTGACTGCAGAAAACAATATGGTGCTCGATCAATTGACCTTAGGTGAAAAAGTAGAAAATCCCAAAGCGACTTCACTGCCCTTAAACTTGGCGATTGCTTTGCTTAAAGATTCTGAGGGTAAAATCAGCATTAATATGCCTATTGAGGGGAGTTTAGACGACCCGCAATTCAGTGTCGGCCCCTTGTTGTGGGATGCCTTTACCAATGTGATCACTCGGGTCGTGACCTCGCCGTTCACGGCTTTAGGCGCTCTGGGAAATAGTGAACAAGATTTGAGTAAAGTCGATTTTGCCACAGGCAGCGATAGTTTAGGCGCTGAGCAAATTAAACAACTCGAACACGTAGCCAATGGTTTGCGCCAAAAGCCAGATTTGAGTATAGAAATTAAAGGGCTGGCTTATGAAAAACAAGATTGGCCTGCACTGCAAAATGCTGCGTTAATCGATCAATTAAAAGCCATCAAGTTGGCGGAATCGGATACCAATGCCAATGGTCAAAGGATAACGCTCGAACATGTAGAACTTAGCCCTAGCGAGATTAAACGCTTAACCAGCGATTTATTTGTACAAAAATTTCCGCAATTGGTGAAACATTCTTTATTGGGTAGACCGGAATTAATCGCCGCAGATCAAGACTTTGACAGCGTTGCGCAACAGCAATTAGCCGCTATTATTCCGCCAAATCGAACTAAACTGCTAGCGTTAGCGGCCAGTAGAGCTAGAAATATTGTGCAATTTTTGACGCAACAAGCGGGTATTGCGCACGAGCGGGTCTATATTTTGGACGGCGATGTGAAGGCTGATAGTGCTCCGGGTGAGTTAAGCAGTGAATTAGCGCTTAAGGTGCAGTAGTTTGCTTGAGCTTAGGTGTGCTAGTAGTAATCATTCAGTGTTAATTTGTCGGTTATGTGTCGCTATCGCGACGTTTTTCTAATCGGGTTCTCGCACCCGAAGGCGAAATACTTTCTTTTGCTCTGCCTCGGCAACTGCTCCAGGCGTTGCTCTACCTCCTGCATCCATGCAGTCGAAAAGAAAGTATTCAAAGACAAGGCGGCCCAGTTACCGCTAATGTCTTGCGCTCCTCGTAGTGATCGGGGGGTGACAAAAGGGGCGTCCTGCCCCTTTGCCACCTTGCGGCATCCATGCCGCAACCCTTCGGGCT
>SXIZ01000281.1 GCA_005779525.1 Methylococcaceae bacterium | reverse complement strand
CCCGACATAGGATTTGAGAAAGCTATTGATATTGGGTAAGTTACGCCCTTTGAAATTAAAACTTTCAGTAGAGAACAATGGGAAGTATTGTTTAAAGTCTTGCCGTACATGGCTGGCAAGAATAGCTAAATCTCGTGGCGAACTCACTTGCTGAGGATGCGGTAAGCCCGTAGCATTAAAAAAACGGCTACTTCGCATACCCAAAGCCTGCGCTGTGGCAGTCATACGCATGGCAAATTGCGCTTCCGTGCCCGCGACCCGTTCTGCTAAGACGACTGCAGCATCATTCGCTGAACGCGAAATCACCGCCACAATCGCGTCCTTAACCATGATGCTTTCTCCTGCTTGTAAGCCCAGTTTACTGTTAGGCTGGCTTTCAGCATAACTTGAGACTGGAGCCATATCATACAAACTGAGTTGTCCTGCTTTAAGCGCCGCAAAGGTGAGATAAAGTGTCATCACTTTTGTGAGTGAGGCAGGAAACCAGCGATGCGTCGCGGAAACTTGCTGTAGTACTTTACCGCTATCGGCATCGATCACAATAGCGGCATATTGCGCTGTGGCAGTATTACTCCACAATAGGAATGCGAGGACGGGGCAAAATTTTCTAAAGAGATGCATAGCTAACCAATGGGATGATTTGGACTGTAATAATTATAACTGTCCAGAAAAATAATTGTGCTGAGATTGTAGAAAATGCGCTGGGGAGTATACTCTCAGTGTTAGTAATTAATGTTTAAATTTTTCAAATTTTTGGTTAAGGCTGTCATTATGCATCTAAATCTATCGCGATCTATCCCTTTCTCGTTGAGTGCGTTGTCATTCGCCATGTTTGCAGTTACCGCACAAGCTGATACTGCTTTTGATATTAAAGTGTCTTACTATGATACGAGTGTTAATACCAATAATCGTAAAGCCGCTATCGAAGCTAATATTAATAGCTTTGCAGATGCGTTGTACGAAGCTACCAACGGAGCGCACCGCATACGCAATGTAACCATTTATGCCGATGGCGCGTTTAAAGATGATACCGATATTTTGTGGGTCAATAAATGTCACCCGAACGCCACCATCAACGGACGCGATAACAAGGGTTCCCGTATAGAGCATTGTGACAATTTTTCAGATTCGCAAAACTATTTGCTCAGCACCGTGTGGGGCGGTTTTACCTTGATGCATGAATGGGGGCATTTTACCTATGGTATGTTTGATGAATATCAAAATACCAAGGAAGCATGTAATCCCGCGGATGCAGGTGGGCCATGTAAAGATGATACCCCAGTACCAAATTCTTTGATGCATAGTCAAGATAATGCGGCTAACGCTGAAAACATGCTTCTGGATCTATCGTGGTTGAATTTCTCGACGCCCAAAAATAACACTAAAAACACCGCACAACATAGGATATATGGTTTAAGTAGCTGGGAAACCTTGGTGCGTAATAGTGAGCTTGATTCAGACACCATTGTGCAAAACTCTAATAATATTCGTCGTAAATATTATGCAGATTTAGTCGCGGTCGCTCCGGCAGCCGATGCTTTACCCTCCATCGAAATCGACAAAGCTGAAAATCTAACGAAAGCCAAAAGTATTTTAAAATTTATTTGGAAAACGAGTGCTGACACTACGGTAGCCAATGGAGTGGTGGCTAAAGCCGCTAATCCCGGGGCTAATTTAACTGTTGCCAAAACGATCTTGATTGAACGCTCGTCCAATATCTCGGCGAGTGTGTTGGAAGAGGTTAAGCTTGCGGTCCAACAAATTGTAGAACAGGCTAATATAGGTGATGTGATCGGCGTGATCGCTTTTGATGCTAAAAGCACCGAAATCGTGCCACCGACTACCATTGCTTCTGAAGCCACTAAAACTGCAATCCTGACTGCAATTCAAGGTATTAAAGCTACCAGCCAACCCGCGGCCTTAGGTGATGCACTGAGTTCCGCGGTAACTGCATTCAAAGCAGCAAAATTGCCTGCGAATTCGGTCAGCGCTGTCTATTTATTTGCCGATGGCTTTAGTCCAGCAGGGACCCTCAAACCTTTAAGTCAGATCGAGGCTTTGCAGCAAGAGGGCATATCGGTTTTCAGCTTTGGCTTAAGCAACGATTTTGCAGTCAATACCTTATTACGTCAAATAGCCGAAAAAACTCGGGGTGATCATTATTTGGCTGTGAAAAATAACGTTTTGGTTAAAGCGATTCAGCAAGCAGAAGCGAGAATTTCGCCCAGTGTCGATACGATTATTGCGCAAGATACGGTTAACCTGACGAATGGCCAAAGTGTGCCATTTTATATAGATAGCACGCTCGGTAGCGCTGAACTGGTGGTAAGTTATGAAGGTGCGGTGCAAGGAGCAAGTTTTAGCGTGCTAGATCCAACGGGTAAAGTGACGCCCTTAAATAGCAGTGCCTGCCTCAGCGAGGAGGGGGCAGATGCTAATAGCAACTCGAATAACTGTAACTTAAAATTGCCCGTTTTGGTGGAAGGGGGCTGGAAGCTCCAACTCAGTCGGACAGGTAATGAGCCCTTAAGTGTCTTTTATAGTGTGACTGGCGAACCTAAAGATAACAACAGTGCTTTGGCTACCTCTGCTGATAGTGTGAATGGTATTGCTGGAGTGGGTAGTGCTGTAGTTTTGACCGCTAAAGTTGAAGAGGAATTCCCAATTACCAATTTAACGGTCACTGGCAAATTGGAGAAACCGGATGCCACGAGTGTATCCTTAGACTGGCACGACGATGGCGTTAAACCAGATAAAAAAGCAAAAGATGGTTTATACACCGCTAGTTTTGTGGCTAGTACGGCAGGTGAATATCTAGCGTCGGTAAATTTTGATAACCTAGACAATAAAGGCCAAGTCACCAATTTAGGCGCAACTTATGCGGTGAATAATGGTCCAGGAAATTTTGCGAATCCCTTAAACATTAAATTCACCCGCGTAGCGACTACTGATGTCGTCGCGACTGAAGTCACCCAAGGGGCGACTACAATAAGCGATTATGAGCGCGTTATGAATTGGGGTGAAGCGGTCGTAGCACCGCAAATTTTGCCAGTCAAAGGCAAGCAAATCTTAACCATCGCACCTTATAAAGTCCGCTTCTATCCACAATCGAATACTTATCTTGGCTTTAATCCAGCCGATGGTAATTTGTATATTTATAACCCAGCCATTTATGGGAAGGACATTGTGTTGTTAGGGCCGTTAGCGACCTATTTGACTGCAGCTAAGCAGGATGGTTTTTAGTTGTTAGGGTTTTAATAAGCTAGAACCAGACGATGTCTGGAATTGCTGTTTCCTCTACAGCAATTCTGGCATCGGACTTTGGTGTTTCGCTAGAGTACAGGAACGCTGGGCACTCTAGAGAATTCAACGCACTTTACTCGTAACCTGAATTGCCCCATCAAACACGCCTGCATGGCTTTCCACTAGCGTAAAGTTCTGTTTCGCGCGGGTAATTCCCGTATAAATTAATTCTCGGGTAATCACCGGGCTACGATATTCGGGTAAAACTAAGAGTACATGATTGAATTCCGAACCTTGCGCTTTGTGCACGGTGATCGCAAAAGCGGTTTCAACTTCTGGCAAGCGCAGTGGCGAAATCCAGCGAATTTTGTGTTGAGCTAAGGGATCATCGTTAGGAAAGGCAACCCGCAGTTTGCCTTGGCTGTCGGGTAGTGCAATTCCGATATCGCCATTCATCAAGCCTAGATTGTAATCATTGCGGGTAATCATCACTGGTCGGCCTGCATACCATAGCTTAGTATTGGCCTCCGGCAATAGCCATTCACTGATGCGCTGATTTAATTCTATGACTCCCCACGGTCCGTGACGTAAGGCACAAAGCACCTGAAAGCAATCAAATGCCGCTAATACCTGTAGCGCCCAGGAGTCAAAGTCAATCGCTGCGTTTGGACGGTCTTGCAACAAAGCAAGATAATAGCCATAGCCCTGGCGTGGATTGGCTTTACCTGTTGCATCGGTTCCAGAATTCATCCTGCTGAGGGTTTGTAATACATCCACTGCCGCTGCAGCGGTAGGATGCTTGCGTAATTTAAAATACCTTTCCGCCGCTTCCGGGACTAAATCAGGATAATGGGTACCGGCGGCTAAAATTGCTTGTGCTGTAGCCACTGAGCCACTATTCACGGCTTGCGCGAGTTGCCCGATCCCACTGTCAGCATTAAAGCGGTGGCTGTGGCGGAGCATTACGGTTTGCTGGTTAAGGGCTGAGCCTTCCAGAGGACTCCCGTCGACTGTAATGCCAGAATACTGCTGAATCCAATCGAGGGTGGGGCTGCTATAAGCTGCATGTTCTGCTCCCAAACATAAATCTCCCATCACCGAACCTGCTTCTACCGAAGCTAATTGATCCTTATCCCCCAGTAAAATAAGCTGAGTATTTGCTGGCAGCGCTTCGAGTAATGCCGCCATCATTTCTAAATCAATCATCGACGCTTCATCGACAATCACAATATCGGCGACCAGTGGATTATAGCGATGGTGCTTAAAACTGCGTGTTTCTGGGCGACTGCCTAATAAACGATGCAAGGTTGTGGCTTTTTGCGGGATGGCTTGCTTGATGATGAGCGGCACTTCCAAGTCTGCAAGCGCGCGTGCAATGGAGTCACTGACTCTCGCCGCCGCTTTCCCGGTGGGTGCGGCTAATAAAATGCTAGGCGTCTTGGAATGGTCGGTATCGCTTTGTTGTAAATGAATCAGCAAGGCTAATAATTTGGTGACTGTTGTGGTTTTACCCGTCCCAGGTCCGCCAGTAATAATGCTAAACCCTGCACGCAGGGCTAAGGCGCAGGCAATTTTTTGCCAATCAACTTGTGCAGCCTGTGGCGGAAATAAGGCGTGCAGATACTCTTGCCCGGCGGTGGACAACGATGTACGCAGGGGATGTAAACGTTGTTGGATATGCTGCTCTAGAGTTTGCTGATACTGCCAGTAGCGGCGTAAATACAGACGTTGATCTTGTAAAACCAAAGGAGTGTTGCCTGCGCCTAGGGCAACCAAACTTGATTGCTGTAAAGCTTGCAGCCAAGCGGCTAGGCTAAATTTTTTGAGCTCTAATAAGGCATTTTGTGCCAAATCTAATTCGCTCTTCCACGCGGCATCATTGGGAATGCCGAGGGTGAGCGTAGGGTGTAGACAGAGTTTTTCCAAATCCAGAAATACTTCCCCTCGATCTAACTGATGGCTCACCAGTGCACCTGCCCAAATCACCGCAGGATCGGCTGTAGGTTCTTGTTCGAGTAAAAATTTGGCAAATGCTCTATTTAACTGAGTTAACCAGCCTTGAGTAATCCAGAAATCGAGATGTTCGAAAACTTGGGTATTTGCGCTCATACCGCATCTCCAGAAAAGAGCTGATCCAGGCGTTCGAGTAGTATTTGCGGGGGCTTAGCGAATACCCGGCCTGCAGTGGGCGCATCAAAGCCTCGCAGAAACAAGTAAATAATGCCTCCTAAGTGTTGCTCATACACATAATCTGCGCCTAGGCGTAATTTCAGCAAGCGATGCAGGGCCAATAAATACAGACAATACTGCACATCATAGCGTTTAAGCAACATGGCGTTGGTAAGTGTTTCAGCGCTGTAGTCGGCAGCCTGATTGCCTAAACTGTTAAATTTATAATCCACGATATAAAACTGTGCGTCATGTTCAAATACTAAATCGATATAGCCTTTTAGGAGTCCATGGAGTTGTCGAGGCAATAAACTGGGGCGCGGTAAAGCATTAAACGTATGCTGAGTGATTAACTGGTCTAAGGTCTGCAGGTCAACATGCTCGGCACCGATTAAAAATTCCATTTCAGCTTGATACTGGGATGGCGTTAACTGGGCAAGGCTTAGAGTGGTTTCTGGCAATAACGACATGTGCAGCCACTGCGGTAGCGTTTGCGCTACAATTTCTTGCTGTTTAACCCAAATAGGATCGCTGCAATACTGCTGAATTAATTGCTGTTGTGCTTCCGGGTTAGCTGCGATGCTGGCAAGACCCTGGCGTGCACACTGCTCGAGGATGGCATGGATTAAAACCCCAGCTTCTGGCCCACGAGGCAAACTGTGCACCCCGCTTACCGTCTCCGGGAGTAACTGCAGATTGAGTTCGGTTTCATCGCTGTGCTTATCTTCTACCGCGTTTTCCAATTCTAATGGCAATAAGTTGGCCTCGTCGTGGTCTGCAATTTGTAAAGCACTGTAGCTCGCAACCCACCAATTATTTTTGATTTTATATTTTGCGGTCCTTGGGCCATCTAGCAACACTGTCGCTTGCGGACCTTGATAGCGTTGGTTGGAACTGGCGGGTAAAGTACTGATCTGGATACTGGCACACTCCCCTTGAAGCGCTTGCAGTAGTAAGCCAAGACTCGTTGGCTCCATGCCGCTTTGCCAGCCCAATAAGGCACCAATGGCAGATTTTTCCAGTTGGCAGTCTTTGCTAGTGCCAGCTTTAATCGGAGCCAAGCCTAACCAGCAGGCAAACTGCGCTCGGGTTAAGGCCACATACAATAAACGCAAATCTTCTTGTAAGCGTTCGGCATCACTTAACACCCGGCAGCTGTCGTCTTTCGTTAAATCGATAGTGAGCACCTGTTCGGCATCATGGTAACGATAATAATCCTGCAAGCGGCTACTGACTTCCCGAAAGCTACAAATAAACGGCAAAAATACCAGCGGATATTCCAAGCCCTTGGATTTGTGAATAGTAATAATTTTAATGAGATTCGCATCGCTTTCTAAACGCAGAATATTGGCATCATTTTGGCTGTGAGCTTGATCGGCAATCGCTTCCGCCAAATAACGAATCAGTGAAACTTCACCTTCTAAGTGGCTACTGGCTTGTTGCAGCAATTCCGCCAAATGCAATAAATTCGTGATACTGCGCTCGCCTGTAGTTGCGCTGCGTAACTGGCTATGCAGTCCATAATCACTCAGTAACTGGCGTAAAGTGGGCAAAATACCATCCTGTTGCCAGCGAGTCTGATAGCCCAAAAACCGTTCTAAATGCAGTTCCCATGCAGGTTCGTCTAAAGCTAAGGCGTGCAAATCGCTATAACTCCAGCCAAAGGTCGCAGTACTTAGGGCCGCGCGGACTTTACGTTCGTTACGCGGGTCGGCCATTGCTTTTAGCCATAACAGCATATCGTTAGCTTCGCAGGTCGCAAAAATGGAATCACGCTCGGATAAATACACACTCAATAATTGCCGTTTGGCTAAGGCAGCACGCATGACTTTCGCTTCTGTGCCACTGCGCACCAAGATAGCGATATCTGCTGGTTGTAGTGCGGTAAAATTTGCGCCAGTTTGAAATCCTGCCTGCTGTTGCTGAGCCAGTTCCAGTAACTTTACGATTTCGCTGGCAGTTACTTCCGCCATTTGCTGGCGGTATTCGGGTAAACCAATCGCGGTGGCGCTGTCCCACTGCCATAAGGTCAGTGCGGGCGCGCTCTGCTGTTGCAACTGCCAATCTGCTTCGCGTCCTTGCGCCGACACCGGGATAAAGGGTAGGGGATTGTCCTTAGCGGTTTTAAAGCGAAAAGCACCTGTAGGCTGTTGGTCGGCATAGTTAAATAATTGGTTGATTGCCGCGACTAAGGCCGTGGTAGAGCGAAAGTTTTTATTTAACGTGTAATGGCGTCCAGCAGTGGCTTGATGCGCTTTAAGATAGGTATAAATATCCGCCCCTCGAAACGAGT
>SXIZ01000280.1 GCA_005779525.1 Methylococcaceae bacterium | reverse complement strand
CACGCGTATCAAAACCGGACTGTCGTGCTGCAAGACGAATCGCATCCGCGGCTTCTCCCAGTTGCAAGGGTTCATTGCCGGTGAGAAGGTATAAGGGAGCCAAGCCCTTGGCTAAAGCTGATGCTAATTCTGCGGGTTTTAAACGCATGCCTGTGCCTTATAACAGGGCTCGTCCCCGATCAATGACGGCACGCACCGCTTGTAGATACATCTCCTGACGAATTTGGGCTTCTTCGTTGCCTTTACCCATAATATCTTGTTGATCATTATAGTAATCGCGATTGACCTCTACGGTTTGTCTCGGCATGATCACGGTATTTTCAGTCACGGTCAAAACTTCAAATTCTAAGGTGTAAATCAATTCAAACTCATTCGCTTTACCCGTAGAACTTAAAGACAGTGAACGTCGATCAAAATGCTCATTAAGCACTTGCACAATTAAGCCGCCCCGTTCTGGCATATCATTTAAGCGTCCCCCCGCAATGTTTAACGACTCTTTAAATCCTGCCAGCAGCTGCGGCGAAGCCGAACGCACATGAATATGGCGCATAATTTCAGGCACGTCGACACTGCCATGCAAGTGATAACCACAGGCGGTTAACGTCGTCATTAAGATCAGGTATAGCAGAGGTTTTTTCATATACTTCATTTAATCAAATACTACCCGGCTAAGGTAATGGTTTGTGGGAACGATAAGCTGACGCACATTCTATACTCAAGTCGTTTTTAACGACAGTTTCAGTGAGCATGGGCGCCAGCTTAGGAAATTCAAACAACTTATACGACAATATTCACCAGTTTATTCGGCACCACGATTACTTTTTTCAAGGGCTGATCCAACACAAAACGCTGTACATGCTCATCCGCCAAAGCCTTCGCTTGAATTTCCTCCTGCGTAGCCGATGCTGCTACCAGGATTTTGCAACGCAATTTGCCGTTGACCTGCACAATAATTTCCAACTCGTCTTGAACTAAGGCCGCAGCATCATATTTGGGCCAAGGCGCTGTCGCAATAGCATTGCTATAACCTAATGCCTGCCAAAGCGCTTCAGCGATATGTGGCACTATTGGGGATAGCATTAAAATAATATTGCTTAAGGCCTCATGCCGTACGCGACGACCATTATCCGAAGTGTCTTCAAATTTGGAAATATGATTAATCAATTCCATATTCGTGGCAATAGCGGTATTAAAGGTATAGCGTCGACTGTAGTCATCGGTAACTTTTTGAATCGCCAGATGCACGTGTCTACGCAAATCTTTTTGCACCGCAGTTAACGCTTGTTGCGCTAGATCCACATTGAGCAATTGCGTATTAATGCCATCTTGTACATGCAAATACACCTGCCGCCATAAGCGTTTTAAAAAGCGGAACGCGCCTTCTACACCGCTATCCGACCATTCTAGCGACTGCTCAGGGGGCGCCGCGAACATAATAAATAAGCGCACGGTGTCCGCGCCATATTCGTCAATTAAGGCTTGCGGATCGACGGTATTCCCTTTGGATTTGGACATTTTACTGCCATCTTTCAGTACCATGCCTTGGGTTAATAATTGCTTAAATGGCTCATCGGCGACGAGCAAACCCTCATCGCGTAATAATTTGGTATAAAAGCGTGCATACAATAAATGCAAGATGGCGTGTTCAATCCCGCCGATGTAATGATCCACGGGTAGCCAGTGATTTACAGTGGCATCTAGCATACTGCCTGATGGCTGACTCGCAAAACGCGCAAAATACCAAGACGATTCCATAAAAGTATCGAAGGTATCGGTCTCACGCCGCGCCGCTTGTCCACACGTAGGACAGGTAGTATGCTGGAAAGTGGGATGCGCTACCAAAGGCGATTGTGAGCCATCTAAAATCACATCTTTGGGTAATTCGACGGGTAAATCCTGTTCGGGTACGGGCACTGTGCCACAGCTATCGCAATAAATTACCGGAATGGGCGCTCCCCAATAACGTTGGCGTGATACCCCCCAGTCGCGGAGACGGAAATTCACTTTCCGCTGCCCCTTACCTGCTTGCTCCAACACACTAGCAATTTGCGCAAATGCCTCCGCCGAGGTCAGGCCATCAAACTGCCCGGAATTACGTAACACGCCTTTCGCGGTAAACGCCTGCTCACTACAATCATCCGCTTCACCATTCAGCGCAAAAATCACTGGCTTAATCGCGATGCCATATTTTTTGGCAAACTCAAAATCACGCTGGTCATGCGCAGGCACCGACATGACCGCGCCCGTGCCGTAGCCCATCAATACAAAGTTTGCGATCCAAACCGGAACTTCCTCACCACTAATGGGATGCACCGCTTTAATACGAGAATCAATCCCGCGCTTTTCCATGGTTTCCATGGCTGCTTCGGAGGTTTCCATCACTTTACATTCTTCGATAAACGCAGCAATAGCAGGATTATTCTCCGCAGCTTTTAAGGCTAACGGATGTTCCGCCGCCACGGCCAAATAGGTGACTCCCATTAAGGTATCAGGGCGAGTCGTATAAATGCGTACAGGCTCAGCCATACCCACAACCTGAAAATCCATTTCCACCCCTTCAGAGCGCCCAATCCAATTGGCTTGCATGGTTTTCACCTGCTCCGGCCAGCCTGTTAAGGTCTCTAAAGAGTTTAATAATTCCTCGGCATAGGCGGTAATTTTTAAAAACCATTGCGAAATTTCTTTACGCTCTACTTTGGTATCGCAACGCCAACAACAGCCATCAATCACCTGTTCATTGGCCAAAACCGTCATATCATTGGGGCACCAATTCACAGGCGCCGTTTTTTTGTAGACCAAGCCTTTTTCGAGTAACTTCAGGAAAAACCATTGTTCCCATTTGTAATAGCTGGGATCACAGGTGGCGATTTCACGCTCCCAATCATAGCCAAAACCTAAGCGTTTTAACTGCTCGCGCATGTAATCGATATTACTATAGGTCCATTCTGCAGGATGCACCCCATGCTGCATCGCTGCATTTTCTGCAGGCAAACCAAACGCAT
>SXIZ01000029.1 GCA_005779525.1 Methylococcaceae bacterium | reverse complement strand
CATTTCATATTGGGCGAAACTCATTTGTTCGGGACTCATGCGTAAGCTCTTTTTCGTTTTTGGGAAGTTAAGTAACGATTAGGCGGTATTTTAACAATTTAAGGTGATGTTATGGATTTTGGGCGGTTGTGCAGAGGTCTTTCAGTGTATAGATACGTGTTTGCAGGGTGAGTTTCATAGTTATTTCCAATAAAGCACTGATGTATTAAATAGCACTTATAACTCATTGAGCGTCAATGATCCCATGACACTGAATCTTCGATAGGTTCGATATGCGTATCAATGTCAATATTGCCAAATTGAGCCATAATCTGTTGCTCAATGATTTCAACTAAGTCATGCCCTTGCTTCACTGACCAATCCCCGGGTACTAGGATATGGACGGACATAAATCGACGTGCCCCCGCATAGCGTGTTCTTAAGGCATGGAAAGTTATTTCATGGGTACGACAAAATCTGTCTAAAGCGGTGAGAATCAGTTCTTGATCTTCGGGAGATAGTGCTGCATCCATTAAACCGGCAACGGTACGTTGGATGAGTTGCAAGCCTGCCCAAACAATATTGAGTGCGACAAGAATTGCAATAATAGGGTCGAGAATTTCCCAGCCCTGTAAACCCAGGTGCAGGGCGTAATTTTTGCTAACTTCAAAATAATTTGCACAGGAGATTAAGGCAATCCCCACAATAACGCCTACCGTTGTCCAAACATCCGTCATCAAATGTTTGCCATCAGATTCCAAGGTAATAGACTGGTGCTTTTTACCTGCCCTGATCAGAATTTTCGCGACGATTAAGTTGATGAGTGATGCCGCAATAGAAATAGCAATACCTAAATCAAGTTGCTGAAGTACCTGAGGATTCCATAGCCTTTCCCAGGCAGTATAGCCAATACTGAAGGCGGCTAATAAGATCATAATGCCTTCTGCACCACTGGAGAAGTATTCGATTTTTTCATGACCGTAGGCATGTCCGTCATCAGGTGGCCTTGCAGAAATGCTTAATACCACCAACATAATAATCGCCGCCACTAAGTTGATGATTGATTCCAACGCGTCTGAGAGTAGACCCACTGATCCTGTTAACCAATAAGCATAACTTTTTAAAGCAATAGTTGCGATTGCCGCGGCAATAGATAGCCAGCCGAATCGAGTTAATGAAATAGTGTCGCTTGCCATTTAGATATTATTTTAAAGAATTGGGGGGTGTACGCTCAGAGTTGACCACTCTGGCAAATCGGATGTCCTGTGACTGACACATTGAATAGAATAGATTAAAAGCTATTTCTGGTCTTTATATCCCGTTAACATTGCTTTAACCAAATTTTCTTTGTGCTTACGGCTCGAAACAACTACACCAATAATATGTAAAACGATCATTAGCAACATTAAATTGGATGAGACTTCGTGAATTTCTTCCCAAAATTCTTCGTCTGCTTCATTTGTGTTTTTCTTGTCGTCATCGTCGTCCTCTTCTTCAGCAATAGCTAAGGGCACAGGGGATAAATTTACGGTACTTACTGCCAGTAAGCCTTTGCCTTCTTCAATCGCATAGACTTTTAACCCACTTAACGTGACGACAAACAACACGATGATCATCGCAAGCACCATCCAGCCACCAACCGGGTTATGCCCTATGTAATGTTGCGGATTGCCCGCTATGTTTTGCTGAACATAGCTATAAACCACTTTAGGTGAACGAATAAAATCACTAAACTTTGCATACTTACTTCCCACAAAGCCCCATATGACGCGGAATACGATAAGCCCCAAGACGGTGTAACCTGAATAAATATGCACTGGGTTTTCTTCTTCACTGCTGATGTAGGCAACAGCAAATGAAATAACTAATGACCAGTGGAAAATACGAATCAAAATATCCCATACTTTAATCGATGGATAATGGCTCATTGGGCTTGTCCTCTTGATGTGGTTAAATGAAAATAATCTCTATCGTCGCTGAGAATCATAGAACACTATGATAGTAAGGTATTCTTGCTGTGTATGTACTCTCTACGAGGGCGTAAGCATTTTTGTGTAATCGCATATGCAGGAAACTGACGATCCTAAAGAGAGAAGCCATGACCAGATAAAAATCTTCCCAACTGAACTGCTCGATACTTTGCTATTTAGTTAATGTTATTGATTTTTCAGCATTTAACAGAACATGGGTAAAACTTTTTGCCTGGCAAAATGTCATGACAGATATATGGGACAGCGGGACGCAATACATCCTTACTTGGATTTGATCATATTTCCTGAGGGTATTGTATTTTGACCTATTGTCCCGCTCATTATTTCAATTGCTGCTCAAGTCTAATGAGTTCAAGATCCATCGAATTTAAAAGATCGTCTATTTTTTCCAAACTAATATGAGTTGAGGAATCAAGTTCGATCATGGATTCACGACACGCAGCGGATTTAACACACCATTTCTGATACTCTTTATATTTTGCGATGCGCTCTAACGTAGTATCAGTTGACTCTGATTTATTGCTAGCCCCACTATTCAATGTGTATAAAGCCATCAAAACGCTTAATATCTTCGGAAGAGCACTATCAGATTTCATGTTGAATCCAAAAATTTAATCAACGCTAATAGAAATATCAGTACAAACTTAGTTAACTATACCTTGTGTAGTTAAATTTAAGCTTAAATGGCTAAGTACTGGGGTGTCACGAACATAAACGTAAGTTTTATAGTGCTGTATCGATGATGGATGAAGGCATCATTAATAGTGCCAGGTAAATATTGTTGCAAGAAGTCTAGATCTTATAGAGCAAACTCACCGTCACGTAATTTGTTGGATTTTCTGGCAGGGAGCCTTAGAAAATCGATAGCCCAAAATATCAACTCGCTTACTCAATCTATGCACCTAACAAATACGGGGAAGCGGATCATCTTCAAGTTCTGCCAAAATACGTTCACCACCCAATTCCGTTGCTAATATTACGCGTGCAACGCCACTTTCAATGCTGCCAATAATACTAGCCTCTGCATAACCTAACGCGTGTAAACGCTCTAAAGCCGCTTGAGCACTTTCTGGAGAAATCACCGCCAACACCCGCCCTTCCGAAGCTAAATACATTGGATCATATCCCAACATATCACATACGGCACGTACTGGATCTAAAACCGGAATTTGTGTTTCGTGCAACCGCACAGTATTGCCTGTCGCTACAGCAATTTCGTGCGCGACCGTTGCCAGACCGCCACGCGTTGGATCGCGCATGAAACGCAACCCAGATATTGCTGTCAGCGCTTGGGTAATCGGTAACACGCTAGCTGAATCCGAGTGTAAATCTCCCGATAAGCCAAACTGCTCCCGCGCCAATAAAACTGCCGTCCCATGATCCCCTACCGACCCACTTAATAGGAGGACATCCCCAACCTGTATTTGATCTAACCCTAAGCACAATTGCGGTGACTTCACGCCAATCCCGGTGGTGGTAAAGTAAATTCCCCCGCCCTGTCCACGACGCAAGACCTTGGTATCACCCGCGACTACCCGCACATTTGATTCGCGGCAGGCTTGCGCCATACTTTCCAACACTCGATCCAGGACGGCCACTTCCAAACCCTCCTCGATCATGGCACTGAGTGTCAGATATAATGGCGTAGCCCCCGAAACTGCCAAATCGTTTACCGTACCATGCACTGCAAGGCTGCCAATATTCCCTCCCGGAAATTCTAAGGGCTCTACCGTGAATCCATCGGTAGTCATCAAAATTTCAGACGTTCCGCTGGGCACAGGTAAACATGCGGCGTCTGATTGAGTATCTAACAACTCATTACTTAAATGATAAGCAAAGAGCTTTTCAATCAGTTCGCGCATGTATCGGCCACCATTCCCGTGCGCTAAAGCAATATGTGAATCTGTTAATTGGCGTTTTGTTTGTTTTGTCATTTGTTTTGTTACGGGTAGTTAGGTGGAATCATTCAACTGTCTTTTTTAGTATCAAGCTTATCCTGCTCTTCACCCTCTTTAACAGCATTACGAAACCCCTTGATCGCAGCTCCCAAATCGCCACCAATATTTTTCAGACGCTGAGTACCAAAGACTAGAATCACTATCAACAGAACGACTAATAGATGTGGAATACTTAGACCCATTTTAAACTCCTCATAATTGCTATTAAATTCAAAACTTGAAGGATTAATACTCCAAGTTTAAGCATGAGCACTTGCCTCAATCAGTTGACCGAAACTTATGCCCCCATCACCACTCGGTAGATCGGCATGCAGATACACGCTAAACCCAGATTGCTGCAATAGAGTCAGTGCTTGTTCTGTGAGTATTCGATTTTGAAACACTCCGCCTGAAAGGCCCACGCTGTTCACCGCATATTTTTGGCGTATGGCCAAAGCCTGTGCATTTATAGTCGCAGCCAAACTGGCATGGAAAATTGAGCAACGTTGGGCTTGGGTTAACCGAGCATTCTGTAACATCGGTAGTAAAGGCCCCCAATCACTCACCAACATACCTGCTGAATTGTTTGCCATAGGCATAACGATGGCCTCCGCATCAGGGACACTCATGGCTTCCATGTTCATCGCGGCATGCCCTTCGTAGCTGGCAACTTGCTCTAACCCTATCAGCGCAGCCGCGGCATCAAACAAGCGTCCGATAGAACTTGTTGGGGGACAATTTATATCCATTTCCCAAGCACGCCGTAAGAGGCTGGTATCTTGCTGATTTAAAATATACTCTGCACCCTCCTCCCAACACAAAGCTAGCGCACAGCGCCAAAGTTCACGACTGGCTTTATCGCCCCCCGGAAGCTTAAATGGTCTGATGCTTGCAACGCGTTGCCAATTTCCTGGAGAACCAAGCAATGCTTCACCCCCCCAAATGCTTCCATCTTCACCGTAACCTGTGCCATCCCAAGTAAACACCAACATGGTCTCCGTCAATCCATGTTCACCGACCAGCGCAGACGCGTGTGCATGATGATGATAGACTGAGGTCAACGGTAAATGCTGTGCTTTAGCCCAACGACTAGAATGGTAGCTTGGATGGGCATCACAAATTATCCGTTCTAGTTTGATGTCATAAAGACGCACTAAATCAGCGATCACGCGATCAAACACATCGGCGCTACGCACGGTCCCTAGGTTACCAATATGTGGCGAGACGACTATTCGATCTTTGAATCCTAAAGCGATCGTACTCTTAAGATCAGCACCCACCGCCAAAATAGGTTGCTTAAATTGCAATGCAACAGTGCGTTCTATCGGTGCCAAACCCCTGCCAATTCTAAGTGGACGAGGTTTATTAGCAATCCTTCGGAATACCGAGTCATCTGCTGGGCGTAATATCGGGCGATTGTGGTGTAAAAAGGCCTCCGCAACTCGGCCTAGCCTTTTTTCCACCTCACAGGCCTCGGTCAAGACCGGTTCACCACTGATATTCGCAGAAGTAATTACCAAGGGTGCGCCATAGCCTTCCGCCAATAAATGGTGTAGCGGACTATAAGGCAACATCAAACCCACTTCGTTCAAGCCGGGGGCAATCGCAGAACTCAACAGCGGCGTCTCACGTTTTTGCAGCAACACGATGGGGCGCTGAGGAGAACCCAGCAACTGCTGTTCTGCTGGGTTCACGTCTGCCAACTGCCGCACCATTTCAAGTCCATCGTTACCGCGCCACGGAACTAGCACCGCCAAAGGCTGATGGGGACGGGGCTTACGCGCACGTAAACGCTGCACCGTCGTATGCGCACTCGCATCACAAACAAGATGGTAGCCCCCTATACCTTTAACCGCTACAATTAAACCCTCACGCAAACAGGCTAATGCAGCATTTAATCCAGCCACATTCCCTAAGATTTCGGGTTTGCCAGAATAATGAAAACTTAGGCTGGGACCACATTGCGGACATGCTAAGGGTTGAGCATGATAGCGTCGATCTAAAGGATCAGAGTATTCTTTTTGGCAGTCTGGGCACAGAGCAAACTCGCTCATGGAGGTATTTGGCCTATCGTACGGCAGCTTATTAATCAGCGTATAGCGGGGGCCACATTGAGTACAATTAATAAAGGGGTAGCGGTAGCGTCTTGCGGCAGGGTCTTGCATCTCCTTAAGACAAGCATCACAGACAAAATAATCTGGAGGGATATGTGCGTCAGATTCACTCCCGGCAACACTCTGTAGAATCGTAAATTCTGTGTGGCCATAGACCGTCATGGCCTGTACTCGGGGCAGGTCAAGTATGGCTAGCGGTGGCGCCCGATTGATAAGGGCATTTTGGAAGATTGTGAGTGCGGCGTTATCACCCTCTACATGAATTTCAACTTGACCGCTACGATTCAACACCCACCCCGTTAAACCAAATTCATGCGCCAAGCGACTTACGAAGGGACGGAAACCGACGCCCTGCACACGACCTGTAACGATTATTTGTAGCGCATGCAACGGATTCATAGCACTGTTGCCATTTAAACCAGATCAGCTTGCGTCACTTGCTCTTTGCGTAACCCTGCCGCCCACCAAATGCGACAAGCACCCTCATCAGAAACCATGCAAGGACCTATAGGATTGCGAGGCGTACACGGTTCCCCATAAATACGACATTCAAGTGGTTTAATTTTACCCAAAACCACTTTGGCACAATCACACCCAGGCGGCATTAAACCTGCGCGTTGTCGTGCTGCGTCAGCATACGCTGGAAAATGCAAGCGAGCATTATGCTCTGCCAGCGTTGAAGTGAGCTCATAACCTGATTGTGGCACCACACCAATCCCGCGCCAAGGCGCATCTACAATATCCAGCGTAGTGTTGATCAATTGTTTAGCTAATCGATTACCCTCAGCGTTGACCACTTGGGTGTAACAATTATCCAGAAACATTTTTTGTTCAATAAACTGACGTAATACCGAATAAATGGCAGCCAACAAACTCTCGGAGGTAAAGCCTGCAACCGCGGTGGGTAAATGATGTTGCTCAACCACAAAACGCCATTCATCTGCCCCCATGATAGTGGCAACATGCCCGGGCGCGATCAGTGCATCAAAAGCGGGAGTGTCCGATGTCAGTAATCTATCTACTATCGGCCAAGTTAAACGACCACTCATCAATAGCAATAAGTTTTTGGGTATGCCTTCGGTCAGCATGGCCGCGACCGGGGCGCAGGTTGTTTCAAATCCTGCGACAAAAAATACCACGGTGCTAGCTGGATGTGCTTTAGCAATTGTCAGCGCCTCACTGGGCGATGCAATAGGTCTGATATCCGCTCCTGCAGCTTTTGCCTGCTCTAAAGTTCGGATAGCCGCTTTGGGCACATTCACAGGGACGCGCAGCATGTCACCAAAAGCCAGTAATATGACTTGCTCATTCATAGCTATCTGGATAGCTTGATAAATATCTTCTTCTGGACAAACGCAAACAGGACATCCGGGGCCTGGAATTAACTCGATATTTTTAGGCAATGCCGTACGTAAGCCCGCCATCGCGATCGAGCGTTCATGACCGCCACACACATTCATGATTCTGACGTTTTGCGGTAAGGCAAGTGTACGAATTTTTTCCAGTAATTGTTTGGCGTCAGTCGGCATGGGATGTTCCTCAAGGATGCACAGAATTTGGCTTTACTGGCACAAATTTTGGGGTAGCGACCTGGGCGTGTAATTTCTGACCGTCTTCCTGAACCTTAGGGCGCAGAGTTTGATGGGTTGCCACCAGTTGTTTATAGTTGGCTATTTCGGCATGCAACCAGGCAATCCAAGCATTCAGGCCACTACTGTCCTTTGAACTGACAGCAATCACTTCAGCGTCGTTGGCTAAGTTATGCAAATTTTGCTCTGCCCGAACTGGCGAAAAATCCTCCAGATACGGCAATAAATCGGTTTTACTCAGCACCATCAAATCTGCGGCACGGAACATCACCGGATATTTTG
>SXIZ01000279.1 GCA_005779525.1 Methylococcaceae bacterium | reverse complement strand
GATGGCGGGGTTAAAACCGATAATATTCGCGAAATTAAAGCCGCTGGTGCTGATACGTTTGTTGCAGGTTCTGCGATTTTCAGTCAGCCGGATTATAAAAAAGTCATCGACGATCTGCGCGCGGAATTGGCGAAAGCTTAACTTATGCTTGCATAGTGTGCTGGGCGGATTATCTAAGCACTGATCCGCCTACATTTGCATTGGTACGCAAAGTAATAAGACATTGGCAAATGATAAGCCAAATCGCCAAACCACAGGAATGAGTCCTGAAGACCTATAGCATACAAGTGCTGCATTAACTGTTTTATATATTCCATGACCCCAGAACAATTCAATACCTACGCTCAACAGGGCTATAACCACATTCCAGTTAGCCGAGAAATTTTGGCTGATTTGGATACACCATTAAGTGCTTATCTCAAATTAGCTGACGGCGCGTACTCCTATTTATTTGAATCGGTGCAAGGGGGAGAGCAATGGGGTAGATACTCCATTATTGGTTTACCGTGTCGTACCGTAGTAAAAATACGCGGCAATTCTATTGTTGTGGAAAGTAACGGTCAACAGCTGGAATCTTTGCAACATGCAAATCCGCTGGTGTGGATAGAAGAATTTCAGCAACGCTTTAAAGTTCCAGAAATTGCGGGTTTACCGCGCTTTAATGGAGGCTTGGTGGGCTATTTTGGCTATGAAACCATCAGTTATATCGAACCGCGATTGAAAGCCACCGATAAAGCCGATGCCTTGGATTGCCCAGATATCTTGTTAATGGTTTCCGAAGAAATGTTGGTGTTTGATAATCTGTCTGGCAAAATGTTGTTATTAACGCACGCCGACCCCGCTCATGCAGATGCCTATGCTGTGGCGCAACAACGCTTGAGTACTTTAGCAAATAATTTACGCGAAGCCCAAATTCAGACTACCAATCTCTCTAAACCAAAACAAGTACAGGAATCAGATTTCGTATCCGGTTTTACTGAGCAAGGGTTTAAAGATGCGGTGATCAAAGCCAAAGAATACATCACCGATGGTGACATTATGCAAGTGGTGCTCTCCCAGCGGATGTCTATTCCATTTAGTGCATCACCATTAAATCTTTATCGAGCTTTACGTTGCCTCAATCCTTCACCGTATATGTTTTATCTTAACTTAGAAGATTTTCATATCGTCGGTTCATCACCAGAGATACTGGTACGTTTAGAAGATAATTTAATTACCGTCAGACCTATTGCAGGAACCCGTAAACGTGGTGCGACGCCAGAACAGGATTTAGCCTTAGAACATGAACTCTTAGCGGATCCTAAAGAAATTGCTGAGCATTTAATGTTAATTGATTTAGGTCGCAATGACACAGGACGCGTCGCCGAAATTGGCAGTGTGCAGTTAACCGATAAAATGATCGTTGAACGCTATTCGCATGTGATGCACATTGTCTCGAACGTCACGGGACAAATGCAACAAGGTAAAAATGCCTATGATGTTTTAGCCGCGACTTTTCCAGCGGGTACCGTGAGTGGCGCCCCAAAAATTCGGGCGATGGAAATTATTAACGAATTAGAACCCGTAAAACGTGGTATTTATGCTGGTGCTGTGGGTTATATTTCATGGTCTGGAAATCTGGACACTGCAATTGCGATCCGCACGGCAGTGATTAAAAATGAGACTTTATATATTCAAGCAGGTGCGGGTATTGTCTACGATTCCGTGCCACAAAGCGAATGGGATGAGACCATGAATAAAGGACGGGCAATCTTCCGTGCTGTTAGCATGGCGGAAGCGGGTTTAGAAACCCAACACGCAGGAGCTTAAGTATGAGTAAAATTAAAGTTGTTATGGTCGACAATTACGATTCCTTTACCTATAACTTAGTGCAATATTTAGGTGAACTCGGGGCAGAAGTTACTGTATTGCGTAACGACCAAGTTTCCGTCGATGACATTGCTGCATTAGCGCCTGATAAAATTGTTATCTCACCTGGCCCTTGCACACCTAAAGAAGCAGGTATTTCCGTCGAGACCATTCGGAGATTTGCAGGAGTCATACCCATTTTGGGAGTTTGTCTTGGGCACCAAAGTATTGGCTATGCGTTTGGCGGTGACATTATTCATGCTAAAAGTATTATGCATGGCAAAACCTCTGCCGTGCACCACAATAATGTGGGTGTTTTTAAAGGCTTAAATAATCCTTTTACTGCAACCCGCTATCATTCTTTAGTGATAGCACAAGATACCTTGCCCGATTGTTTGGAAATGACAGCATGGACACAAGATGGCAACGATAAAATCGATGAAATCATGGGTGTACGGCATAAGACCTTAGATGTTGAAGGTGTGCAATTTCATCCGGAATCGATTTTGACGGAACATGGGCATGATATGTTAAGGAACTTTTTGCAGCGTTAGTTGCATTGATTACATCATCCTCGCAGAATCGCTGCTAGCTAATGGGGACTTAGAATATATGCCTTGCCAGGGAGCGTTTTAAATGCAAGATAACGCGCTCAGGGTTTTGCGTACTGTCTTTGGTTATGAATATTTTAGAGGGCAGCAGCAGGCGATTATCCATGAACTGTTAGTGGATAAAGATGCGCTGGTTTTAATGCCAACTGGCGGTGGCAAATCCCTATGCTATCAAATACCGGCTTTGATCAAGGACGGTGTCGGGATAGTAATCTCGCCTTTAATTGCCTTAATGCAAGATCAAGTGAGCGCCCTGCACCAATTGGGCGTTAAAGCGGCATTTCTCAATTCCAGTCAAAGCTTAGCTGAAGTACAAAAGATTGAACGTTGCTTGCAGCAAGGTGAATTAGATTTACTGTATATAGCTCCAGAGCGTTTGAATTCGGAGCGCACTCTGGATTTATTAACGCGCATCAATATCAGTTTATTTGCGATAGATGAGGCGCATTGTGTGTCCCAATGGGGGCATGACTTTCGTGCCGACTACCTGCAATTATCGCTGTTGCATCAGCGATTTCCAAAAATTCCTCGCATTGCGTTAACGGCTACGGCAGATGCCAAAACCCGACAGGAAATTATCCAGCGACTCGCTTTAGAAAACGCGAAGTTATTTATCAGTGGTTTTGATCGTCCGAATATCCGATACCGCATCGTCCAAAAACAAAATGCACGCGTACAGTTATTAAATTTTATCGAAAGCGAACATGCTGGCGATGCAGGCGTCGTGTATTGTTTGTCGCGTAAAAAAGTCGATGCCACGGCAGAATGGTTACGTGGTAAAGGCATGCGGGCTTTACCCTATCATGCGGGTATGGATGCTGCCGAGCGGCAAAAAATCAGCATCAATTTCTAATGCAAGAAGGGGTGATTATCGTTGCCACCATAGCATTTGGTATGGGCATCGATAAACCCAATGTGCGTTTTGTCGCGCATTTGGATTTACCCAAAAGCGTAGAGGCCTATTATCAGGAAACTGGTCGTGCTGGGCGCGATGGCCTACCCGCGAACGCTTGGATGGCTTATGGCTTGCAAGATGTAATTACTCTGAGACAAATGCTAGGCAGTTCCAATGCCGATGAGGTGCACAAACGCTTAGAATTGCACAAATTAGACGCGATGTTGGCCTTATGTGAACAAGTGCATTGTCGACGGCAAAGCCTATTGAGTTACTTTGGTGATGTTCTAGAGCAGCCGTGTGGTAATTGTGATATCTGTTTAGAGCCTGTCGATACTTGGGATGCTACCATCGTAGCGCAACAAGCACTTTCCTGTATTTACCGCACGGGACAACGTTTTGGTGTTGGGCATTTATTAGATGTACTTTTGGGCAAAACCACTGAACGTGTTCAACATTTAGGGCATCAGCAACTTTCGACCTTTGGTATTGGTAAAGACCTAGATGAACAACAATGGCGTTCGGTATTTCGGCAATTAATCGCTCGTGGTTTGGTTGCTGTGGACTTAGAAGGTTTTGGGGCCTTACGTCTTACCCAGGAATGTCGACCGATTTTGCGTGGCGAACAACAACTGCGTTTGCGTAAAGATTTGCATGCCGAAAAACAAGAAGCCAAACCCAAAGTCAAAACCCGTTTGGGAGCAAATGCGGATAAAGTCTTATGGGAAGCTTTGCGCGAAAAGCGTAAACAACTCGCTGAAATTCAGGATGTTCCACCGTATCAAATTTTTCATGATGCCACCTTGATGTTGATGATGGAAGCCAAACCCACCACCTTGGCTCAACTAAGCCGACTATCCGGGATCGGCACTAAAAAATTGGATATGTATGGGGAACAATTTCTACAGGTCATCGCTGAGTTTACAACTTTACCACACAGCAGCATTGGTCTTAAGGATACAATTGCCGAAACAGTGGCCTTATTCCGGCTGGGCTATACGGTTGATCAAATTGCACGGCAACGACAATTGAAATTAGATACTATTTATGTTCATCTTTCGGAAGCATTAGCAGAAGGTAGTTTGGATCTACAAGAAGTAGTCAATATACCCCATACAGAAATAGTGGCCATTGAGGCAGAGCTACTTAATCTCCCTGATGCTGCGAAAAATGCTCTAAAACCCGTATTTGAAAGTTTTGCAGGGGCCTATAGTTATGGGATTTTACGCTGTATTCGTGCCAATTTATGGTTTAAACAAAAGGCTTCTACACGTAAAACCTAATGAATTTGCAAGAGGAAAATTTCTGCTTGCTAAATTTTCTGGGTCTAAGCCTAGAGTTTGCAGCACAACATATCCTTTAAGCTATCAGGAATATAAAATTGCATAGGCATTCAGCAGGTCAAATTAATACCTCTAATCGCTGATCTGCTAAGTTCGACTTTATTCTGGGCCGTTGTGAGTTTTCAAAATAACAATGATAGCTAAAACCTTAATTTCCCTAGCTTCTAAAGTAAGATAAAATCAAAAATACGCGCTAAAATAACAGATAAATTTATTCAGACTTAGGTTCAACCACACTATCACTCATGGAAAAAACATACGCTCCGCATGCTATCGAACAACGTTGGTACCAAGCTTGGGAAGAGCAAGGTTACTTTGCTCATCATTCTGAGGGGGCGCCATATTGCATCATGATCCCGCCGCCCAATGTCACTGGCAGCTTACACATGGGGCATGCTTTTCAAGATACTATTATGGATGCTTTAATACGTTTCCATCGCATGCAAGGCCGCCATACGCTTTGGCAAGCAGGTACTGACCATGCAGGTATTGCGACCCAAATGGTCGTTGAACGTTTATGTAACGCTGAAGGCAAAACCCGGCATGATTATGG
>SXIZ01000028.1 GCA_005779525.1 Methylococcaceae bacterium | reverse complement strand
GAAGGTGGCTATCTCACGGAGGCTGTGCGCCGCAAACCCTATTCCGTCATCTTACTGGATGAAATCGAAAAAGCCCATGCAGATGTGTTCAACATATTATTGCAAGTTTTAGATGATGGACGCCTGACTGATGGTCAAGGCCGTACCGTGGATTTTAAAAATACTGTGATCGTCATGACCTCTAACTTGGGTTCTGATCGTATTCAGGAATTGGCGGGCGAAGCCAATTATGAAGTAATGAAAGCCGAGGTTATGGACATTGTCGGTTTACATTTCCGACCCGAATTTATCAACCGTATTGATGAAGCCGTGGTCTTTCATCCTTTAGGGCGCGAACAAATTCGGGCGATTTCCAAAGTACAAATCGACTATTTACGCAGCCGCTTGCACAACCGCGATTTGAATTTTACCATTAGCGAAGCAGCTTTAGATCTGCTTGGTGAAGCTGGCTTTGATCCCGTTTACGGCGCAAGACCGTTAAAACGGGCAATTCAAAATCAACTCGAAAATCCCTTAGCGCAAGCCATTTTGGCGGGAGAGTTTATTGCAGGTGATACCATCCAAGTCACAGCAGACGCTGAAAACTTAGTATTTAGCAAAGCGAAATAAATCCTCATTCAACTTGCCCCGCTTCTGGTGTAATCTCCAGAAGCGGGACAAGCGGCTCGTATTCACTTTGACGCCAAGCAAGTGGCGAGCCTCAAATACCCTGTCTCTCAAGTATTTGCTGGAGTCCAACGGCAATTAAGGTTATAACATCTGCAGAATTAGCATTTCGCAGCACATCGCAGTTATTCCAGCAAAACTGAGTGGCACTTACGCTAAAACCTGTGCCACTGAGCCCCATCACTGGCTACTCAAAGCGTTGCACTGCGGTTAATTCTCAGCAGTTTTCCGCAAAAAATTTCGAAGTGTGATATTTTAATTCAGACGTTTGTAGTCTATCCTTGCAGTATTGTCTGGTTAAAATTTACCGTGTGAACCACAGCATGAACAAATATCTCATTAGCACATTATTAGGAAGTGCACTAACACTGCCAACATTGGCACACAGTGCTTCGCCCTTGGTAATCAACGGCATTACTAAAAATCCGACAACTGGCGTCAGCCTGATACCCAATCCTAATCCCGTGGTATCAACCACCGTGTATAACAATGAAGTCAGTGTTGATACTACAAAATCGCTGACCGCGACTGGCAATCTTAGTAGTTATGTGAATGTGACTATTAACGGTGTCCAGCAAGCCGTAGCTTTAAGCCTACTGTCACCGCCAGCGGGTAACTACGGTTTTTTGAATTTTAGTTCGAATGGCCTGTTTACCTACACCCTGTATGACAAATCCTTGGCGGTTCTGCAATTAAGTGCCAGCCAATCATTGGATGAATATTTCCAATACAGTGTTCAAGGCTATCCAAACACCACGGCCTATATTCATGTGCATATTGCAGGTAATCCCAACGCGGTACTACCACAAAATGATGAAGTGAGTATAGACACTCAAACCAAGTCTATCTCGGGCAATGTGGCAACCAATGATGATGTCAACAATGCCGCAGCCAATAGTGTCAGCTGGAACTTAACCAGTCCAGCTTCCACGCCCTATGGTTTCCTGAAATTCGACTCCACCGGAGCATTTACCTACAATTTAAATGTAGAAGCCAGTATCGTGACTGCGATCCCCGCTGGAGAAACTATCACTGACCTGTTTCAGTATGCCGTGGTGGGTAAAGATGGTCGCAGTGTCCCTGCGCAGTTAACCGTGCGCATTACGGGCAATCCCATCGTAGTAAAAGCGTTGGACGATGAAGCCACTGTCGATACCGCTGCGAACCCGACCGTTACGGGTAATGTCCTGGATAATGACCTGAATACCCAAAAAGGTACGGCTGCCATTTCTGGCCTAGCGAGCAGCAACTACGGGCAGCTGGCATTTGATTCTAGCGGTAAATTCACCTATAGCCTATTTACCGAAGCCCCAGCAGTCATTGCCTTACAACCGGGTCAAGTGGTTAGCGATGTCTTTGAGTATAGTGTCAAAGGCACCAATGGGATAGGCAGCGCAAGTGCAAAACTGACCATACGTATCGCGGGGGGCAGTTCGGCTGCAACCTCCGTCAAAGCTGGAAACGATAGCGCAACGTTGGTCATTGATGCCGCCAGTAACAACTCTACATTGGACTTGAATGTTCTAAGCAATGATATTAATGTCGGTAGCGTCTCCCTAAGTGGTAGCCCGGTGGGGCAATATGGTTTTATTGTGGGGGGGATCGGGCAAGACGGCAAACTCACCTACCGTGTAGATTTAAATAACCCCGCCGTGCAAAATGCGCTTAAAACGGGCAGTTCTTTAACCGATACATTTTTATATACCGCGACTGGCAAAGCACCCAATCAAAATCAAAGTTCACAAGGCAAAATTAGCATTTATATCGTCGCGGGCACAATTGGTTCGTTTAAAGCGTTTGACTACATCGACAGCATTATTGCCGAATCCGGTGCGGCAGCAATTAATGGCGATTTAGTCGCCTATAACAATAATTTACTTAATAGCACGGATACCAGTACGCGTTCGCAACTCTTAAGCAGCCAAATCGGACGGTATGGTTTTCTGCAATACTCTTCGAGTACCAATAAATTTACCTATACGCTAAATTACAATGTCCCCGAAATACAGGCTTTACGTACTAACAGTACGCCGTTACAAGAGGTGTTCAAATACCGCTTGATTAATCGCTTCGGTAGTACCGCAGATGCGCAAATTGTGATTAATATCGTGAGTCACCGCGAGCAAACTTCTGCAGATAATGTAGAAATTGAAAATAACGATAATTCTAATTTAGCTACACCCTTAAATTCGGGTAACTATATGCGCGGTACCTTGCGCAATGGCGATGATCGCGACTGGTTTTATATTACCACCAGTGGTGATGAAATTATCAACGTTGAATTGTGCCCCCAAGGCTTTGCCTGTAATGCCCAAGGCGCTTGGGTATTATATGTGCTGGATGGCGATAAATTAACCCAAGAAATGCAAAATGCTAGTGTGCCGCTACGCTTAACCCGCGATGATACTGGGGCAGTCCTAAGTTCTTTTAATGAAACCCATATGTATTTGCTTTACCAATACGACAAGTTTAAAGAAGCATTGGTTGGCGTTATTGATCCTTGCTATCCACCCAAAAATGCCGATGGCACAGGTGGCGGCAGAACCACTATTGAAGTTGGCGTTAAAACTGTACCCCCTGGCACCACCAAAAACTTCTTCTTTGCTATATCATCCCCTTTACAACGGGATGGTGGGGGCAGTAACGCCTCAACCACCTGCAGCAGCGGCAGTATTACCTTAAAAAAACCCGGTCCTACGTTTAAAGATTTGGATCCTGCAGATCGAACTAAAACTATAGATGTGAAAACCACTCAAGAATATATAGGCATCTACCCTAACAGTGACGATCAATATACCTTTAAAGTCACCCGCACGGGTGTCAGTCCTTTGAGTACCACAACCACTAATGATACAGCGGTCTATAGTAGTTCCACAGGAAATGCCCAAGTCCCCAAAGTACGGGTCGGCGAAGACCTGTATGCGGTTGAATTACAACCAGGGATCAAGAGTAAAAGCGCAAGTACTACTCCAAGCTTCCATGTCAGCAATGTTGCTCGATTACCGCAGGCGGTCGTTCCCAATCCGTATATAGGAACCTATAACCCTGCGACGAGTATTGTGAGATTACCCAAAGTAACCATAGACAAAACTAATGAAGCCTATAGTGTGGATTTACGTTACTATTCCAATAGTAATTTAGAGCTGATTTCGGCCACGCCACTGCAAAAATAACATTGATTAAATTTATGCTACGCGCTGCAAAAACCAACGAACTGAAAGAAGAGTAATACCTTATGCAAAAATTAAGTGTCAAAATCATCTTAAGCCTATTACTTACGCTGCTGAGTTGGGTGCAGAGTGCACATGCTGGTAATGTCAGCGTGACCCGCACTGGGAATGGTTCGGGAACCGTGGTCTCTAATTTAGGTCAAACCATTTCGATAAATTGCGGCAGCACTTGTACCGTGACCTTTACTGATGGCGCCCCAGTGACCTTAACCGCCAATTCTGCCACTGGCTCAAGGTTTGATCATTGGGTTGTAAGTGGAACGGATGATGCCATCCTTTGCAATAACTCCACCTCACCCACTTGCGCATTTAACTCTTCAGCCACAGGCGCTAATGTACAAGCGGTTTTCGTTCCGTCTTACAACTTAACGGTCATTAAAAATGGCTCGGGTACCGACTATGGGCGAGTGACTTCCACACCTGCAGGAGTGGATTGCGGCGGGGTTAATGATTCAAATACAGGCGCAAAAACCACAGATTGTACCGAAGGCATCAGTCCCGGCCAGCGAGTTACGTTAACAGCAGATCCCAATACCGCTGAAAAAGCCTTTTTTGGCGGCTGGCAAGTATTCTTTTTAATCAACGGCACCTGGACGCAACAAACGAATATTTGTACCGGGCTAGCGCTGCAATGTAATGTCACCATGGCTTATGATGTGCAAGTGTGGGCCAAATTTGATTTAAATTTTATTTTGACTTTGCAAAGACAAGGCTCGGGCGAAGGTAGCATTATAGTTACCGATCCTTCAACCGGGACCTACACCACAAAAGACTACCAAAATATTTGTACCGACACGCTATGTTCGCAAACCTATGTGGGTAACACCCCGCTTACTCTCACCGCTATTGAAACCAACAATTCTAGCTTTCAAGGTTGGCTTGGTGCGTGCTCGACCTTTGGTGCTGCAAAAACCTGTACCATCACCATGGATCAGGCTAAAAACGTTATCGCGATTTTTAACCCTAAAGACCCCAGTCGTTACGGCTTGACCTTAATCAAAGAGGGTTCAGGTTCCAATGAAGGCAAGGTGGTCGCGGCAGCCGAGGGGACAGGCGACGGTATTGATTGCCAAAGTGGCGGTTCCACAACGCAAGACTGTACCGGGTTATTTGCTGCTGGCCAAGGGATAACCTTAACCGCAACCACTCCTAATGGCGCAACTTCAGGAGCGGTATTCTCGCGTTGGCAAGTCTATTATTTGAATAACGAGACTCCGCCTAAGTATATTTTGCAGCCAAATATGTGTACGGGATTAGAGCCTATATGTCATATCACCATGGCGGCCCCCGCGCAAGTCAGAGCACAGTTTGACTTAGGCTTTATTTTAACCGTCGTACGCGATGGCACGGGTAAAGGTAATATCGTCTCAAACTCACCTGACTTAGACGCCTGTACCAAAAACATCTGTAATCAAACGTTTAACCTGAATAAAGAAGTAACATTGACTGCGGTAGCAGACAGCAGCTCAAAATTTGCGGGTTGGAAAGGGGCTTGTGCGGATGCCAGACTCTCTGGAATCAATAAAGAAACCTGTACCATCACTATGGATAAGGCGTATTTAGCCACCGCCACCTTTAATTCCGTAGCCAGTATCGTAGTCAGTACCAAAGGTGCAGGCACAGGTACGGTTACCTCCTCCCCCACAGGTATTCTCTGTGATGGCTCAGCAAATTCAGTCTGTGCCACGAATTTTAATAGTGGTGCTGGAGTAACCCTGACCGCAACGCCAACTGCGGGTTCAAAATTTATTCAATGGGGCGGAGTTTGCGCTAGTCGCGGTGCAACCCCCTCATGTTCTATTACAGTGACGACTGAATCACAAGCTACCGAAGCTTATTTCGAATTGATTGCTGATAATACCCGTTTATTGACCATCGATAAATCAGGTACTGGTACCGGGAATATTATCTCTTTCCCCAGTGGTATTGATTGCGGCACCGACTGTTTTGAAAAGTTTGCGGCTGACAGTACCGTGACCTTAATTGCAGTGAATAATACAGGTTCTGAATTTGGTGGTTGGACTGGTGAAGGTACAACAGCGACACGTTCTGCGCCCTGTGGCACTGCGCTGACCTGCGATGTTTCAATGAGCGTTGCGCGATCAGTTTCAGCGTCATTTAATCTTAGCTCGCGCTTACTCACCGTAGTCAAAGATGGCTCGGGGTCGGGACGCGTACTGTCTATACCACAAGGCATTGATTGTGGTGAAGATTGTACCGAAGCCTACGCTAAAACAATTACAGTAACACTTTCGGCCTTAGCAGAAAATAACTCCCGCTTTATTGGCTGGAAAGACGAAAGCGGAACAGCCATCTGTGCAGGCGCAACCACCTGTGCGGTAAGTATGAGCACTGCACATTTAATTACAGCAACCTTCAATTCCACTTTAGCTATTTCGATCAAAAAATCGGGTACCGGGTTAGGGTTTGTCACTTCTGATTTACCAGGGATTAGTTGTGGTAGCACGTGTTCTGCGAATTTTAATTCCGGCACTGGCATCAGACTCACCGCAACGCCTGAGGAAGGTTCTCGCTTTAAAGGTTGGAAAGATACAGTTTGCGCCTCCCGAGGCGCACAACCTATTTGCGATTTAACGGTCACCAACACCGCTCAAATTATCGAAGCAGAATTTGAAGTGATTAACGGCCCGTTATTATCCATCACCAAAAGTGGTAATGGTCTAGGCACAATCACCGACTCAGGTAGCAATATTGACTGCGGCACGGTATGTGCGCAAAACTTTACCCTGAATGCGACCGTCACACTGACAGCAAAACCATCCAGCGGTTCCAGTTTTGGCGGTTGGGGTGGAGAATGTAGTAATCGAGGCACCTTCCCCACCTGTACGGTAACCCTGGACCAAGCAAAATCCGTGAGCGCGGTGTTCAGTTTAAGCTACACACTAACCGTCACGACCAACGGCAGTGGCACGGGAATTGTAGCGTCTAATCCTGCAGGCATTAGTTGTGGCAGTACCTGTCAAGCAAATTTTGCCAGTGGCACGTTGATTACTTTAACGGCCAGCGCAACCAATGATGCCAGCTTTTCGGGTTGGGGTGGTGCATGTAGCGCCAGCAACACGGCAACAACCTGTCAAGTCACTTTAGACCAGATATTAAATGTGACCGCAACATTTTCTAATTTAAGTTTAGGCAAATCGTTGGGCAATTCCGATTTATTTTGGAACACCGGAGGCAATGCGCCTTGGTTTGGTCAAATTGATGGCAGCAACAATTATGCGGTCAGTGGAAAAATCGGCAGCAATCAACAAAGCTGGATAGAAACCACCGTGACTGGCCCGGGACGCTTAAGCTTTGTCTGGGGCGTAGCGTCCGAATTAGACCGAGATATTTTGGTTTTCCAAACAGACAATATTGAAACTAAAATCAGCGGACAAGTCGCGCAGCAAGTGCAAACCTATGATTTACCACAAGGTATTCATATCTTACGCTGGACCTATGTGAAAGATGGCGATATTAGCCGTTACGAAGATAGAGGCTTGTTAGCTCGCGTAACCTTTGACACTGGCAACACTATCAGTGTCAATCTGCAAGGTAACGGCTTTGGTAGCGTGGTTTCTGCGCCTAATGGTATCAATTGCGGAACGGCATGTACCTCGGGTTTTGTCATTAATACTGCGATCAAGCTGACCGCCAATTCACTCGGGGGATCGCAATTTGCAGGTTGGAGTGGCGCATGCAGCGGCACCAACCCTGTCTGTTTAGTCACCGTCAATACGGCGCGTAATGTGACCGCAACCTTTAACTGGGTGAACAATACGAATCTACTTACAGATGCCGCTTTGAATCTTGGCTTATTGAATGATACCGGAATTGATTGGTGCTCGAATAGCAGCACAAATTACCTAGTCGATAAAGAAAGCAAATGTAATGATCCCACTATGCTGTCAAATTATGCCAACCAAGATGCGCATATCGGGCGCGATGCCTATGCGCGTAAAGGACAGCTCTCGAAGTTAGGACAAGGCAGCGCAGGTTTTGACTACACCAAAGTTTGCAATAATGGCGCATTTGCTGGCGAGGGAGACTGTAAAGCTGAAGCAAGCCAGGGAACCGCAGATAATGATTGGGGCTGTACATTAGACAATGTCACGGGCTTAATTTGGGAAGTTAAATCCAGTAGCGGCTCACGTAGCAAAGATCTCTTATATACGTGGTTTAACGCCAATGATTTCAGTAACGGCGGTAGCAAGGGAGAGAATTGCACTGGCGAGCTATGCAACACTGAGCGTTACGTCAACGAGGTTAATAAACAAGGACTATGTGGTGCTACCGATTGGCGATTACCCAGTCGCAAAGAATTGCATTCTATTGTCCATCATGGCCAAAGCAATCCAGCCATTGATTTGTCGTTCTTTCCTAACACTGTTTCGGGAGGATACTGGACCGCAACCCCCGCAGCAGCATTTCCATTTAATGCCTGGTACGTCGACTTCGCTGCAGGCTGGGATTTTTGGGATGTAAAAAGTAACCAACAACATATACGCCTAGTGCGCACCTGCGATAATTGTACCCTGCAAGCGAAGACTACTAACCCAGTTTTCCGTGATGCCAAATTAACTTTACCTTTAGTGAATGCGGAAGGACAGTATTACAGTGCTGAACTGAAATTAAGCAAAAGCAACCCGTTAACTTTTGACGTGGTCAAAGTGGATAGTATTAATGCCCCCAGAGGGCGGCGCGCCAATGATACCGTCTATTATTATTTAAACGGCACCTTAGTCATTGGTGGCGTTGAGGTAGGCAATGAGCATTACAATGCTATGTTAGAAAAAACCAATAGCAACGGTACCATGCGTTTTGTATTACGTGATGCACATCTTGTACACTAAGTTGCCGATGCTGATCGCGCTGAATAAGGGAGAACTCTAAATGAAAACTTGGGTAGCTATCGTATTACTCTTAACGCCATTCACACTGCATGCAGCTGACTGCACAAATGCCAATATTGACCCGAGTACCGATGAAGCGGTGAATTTTAGCGCCAGTGATAACGGTACCGTGACCGATAACAGCACTCATTTAATGTGGATGCGCTGCAGTCTAGGACAAACTTGGTCTAACGATGCGAGCTGTAATGGCACAGCTTTGACTTATACCTGGAGTAAAGCGCTCAGCGCTGGCACTAATTTTAGCTTTGGTGGCTATAGCGATTGGCGACTACCTAATATCAATGAGCTACGCAGTATTATTGAAGATTGTCGCAATAGCCCAGCGATAAACAGCCAATTATTCCCGCAAACCCCCAGTAATAAATTTTGGTCATCCTCGCCTTATATTGCTACCAGCACCACCAATGCTTGGGTCGTGGATTTTACCCATGGAAGAGATAATTTTGATCTTAAAACTAAAGCCAATGCGGTGCGCTTAGTCAGAATCAATAAATAAGGCAATGTGTGCTAGCTATAGCGCAGATTTCTATACCCTAAGCTAGATGAGACAAGGATAGACTTAAGAAGGTTACAACCTTAGATCAAATCAAACCGATTGATCAGCCCTATGAAAGTCTACCTTGCCTAAGTATTCTGCAAGCAAAATACCACAGTAAAGACGACCAGACGCAACAAAATATCTTTGGTGCGCCTAAACTATTACCGTAAGCTAGAGCGTACTCGCCCCTTTTCTGGCAATTTCTTAACCACCATCAGCGTCGTTTAAGCTTGCCATATCAATCACAAACCGATACTGCACATCACTTTTTAGTACGCGCTCGTAAGCCGTGTTAATTTGCTGAATCGGAATCAACTCAATATCAGACACAATATTATGTTCCGCGCAAAAATCTAACATTTCTTGGGTTTCTTGAATGCCACCGATTAACGAGCCAACGATACTACGACGCTTAAAGATTAAATTGCCTACCGAAGGTGATGGATGGGGCTGGTCGGGGACTCCCACCAAACATAAAACACCATCGCGCTTTAGCAGTGATGTATAGGCATCTAAGTCATGGGGTGCAGCCACAGTATTCAAAATAAAGTCAAAACTGGCAAGGTGCGCTTGCATTGCGGCCGGGTCTTTGGAAATTACCACTGCATGAGCGCCCAAGCGTTTAGCATCATTCACTTTGGCTGCAGAGGTAGTGAATAAGACGACTTCAGCCCCCATAGCATGTGCGAATTTCACGCCCATATGCCCTAAGCCACCCAATCCCACAATACCAACTTTATCCCCTGCTTTCACCTGCCAATGACGTAAAGGTGAATACGTGGTAATCCCCGCACATAATAGCGGAGCCGCGGCGGCAAGCTCTAATTTTTCCGAAATACGCAGTACAAAATGCTGCTCGACGACAATCTGACTTGAATATCCGCCCTGTGTCCGACCACCAAATTTTAGGTCATCACTATTGTAGGTAAAGGTTGGATGATTACAAAACTGTTCCAGATTATCCAAACAATCGGGACAGGTGCGACACGCATCCACCATACAGCCTACACCAACCACATCACCTGCTTTAAACGCTTGCACAGCGCTACCGACTTGTTTCACTCTACCGACAATTTCATGTCCTGGCACCATGGGAAATTGCGAATTTCCCCATTCGTTACGTACCTGATGAATGTCGGAATGACACACGCCACAATAAAGAATATCAATTAACACATCCGTTGCTTGCAGTGTACGTCTATCAAAAACAAACGGGACTAATGCCGATTTTGCATTTAAGGCGGCATAACTCAAAGTTTTGCTCATCTCGTTCTCCAAAAAAAAGTGTAAATGAAATATTTATATTCTGAGATTGCCCAGCGTAGCACTTAAAAACTACAACAGTGTTCCAGTGCTGAATTTATTTACTTTGGCACGCAAAAACACCCCACACTCTATGAATCATCGCGGAGGGTATTTTGTATTCATAGCAGCAAGTTGATGTATCAACTGGGACTGTACTATTGAGTGGATAGCTGTTTAAGCTAAGGCCTAACGAACAACAAAGGTTTCCACGTTAGAATAGCCACTTTTGCAATTGCCATTGTATGCAGTAATGGCAACATAGTAAGCACTATTTAACGGCAAATTCACGGCATATTCGGTCTTTTGATGCATTTCCATACTTGCAATTGGCGTACCCGTGGGATACGGGGCATAATTCAAGCGAAAATGTTGTCCATTTAATACCTTATTCCAACTGACTTGCACTAAGGTTTTATTTACCGTCAGCTTTAACTGCGGTGCTGTCGGAATTTGTTCCGCACTGCAAATCGTATTCGAAATAAAGTCATTGAATTGATCAACACGGGTATACACCCCATAAAATCCTGGGGCCGCACATTTGGACTCGCCAAAACTGGTAATTGCCGCTTGCCGATAGGATTGGCTTTCTTGATCAAACACCAAAAGTGGTCCTCCACTATCACCTTCGCAAGTATCAACTCCTCCAGTCACTTGCCCAGCACAAACCATGCTATCAATAATGCCTGTCAACGCCCGACTGCACACCGCATTACTAATGATAGGCAAGGCAACTTGATGTAAATCCGTAGGAAACACAATGCGTCGGGTCGAGGTATTACCCCAACCTAAAGCAATACTATTCTGTCCCGCCTCGTCTTGACTGCTATTAGCCGGGAGAATTTCAATTGGAGTTACATTTGAATTCTCACTTAACTTCAGCAACGCCAAATCGTTATTAAGATTGGTTTGGTTAAATGCGGGGTGTACATGAATTTCTGCAACATTATGCACTTCTCCAGTAATCGAGTTTAAGTTAGCGCTGTTGATTTGCACTCTGAGATTCTGCGGAGTCTCCAGCTGATTTTTGTTATCAAACATACAGTGCGCCGCAGTCAGCACCCAATTTTGGGCAATTAAACTGCCACCACAAAACAAACCACTGATTGCAGTTAGACTCTTATTACTTAATGCCGCCATCCAAGGCCACGCAGTTGAGCTGGCTGTTTGCCCACCGATAATTTTGGCAGTGATGGGGTAATCTGCCGCCGTAACAGCGGAACTAGAGAAAGTGATACATAAAATTATCTGAACCAAACGCATAACTCATAACCTTGGATAAAAGTTAAAAAAAACGCATATACTTCAGATTAGTATATCGCGACAATGTGCAGCAAATAAGGATTTACAGTCCCCAAGCTAATGAAAGATAATCCGCTTCAGCTTTAGCCCGGGTTGCTCTATAAAATTATAGGACAACCACGCTGCACAAAGGCTTAACGCTAGTATCCATAGCATATCGACTGGATTATTACCGAACATCCACTCCCGATGCCGAGCGAACATGCCTATGATTAAAAAGTGATACAGATAAAAAGAATAACTGATACGCCCAATATTTTCCAATATTTGATAAGCCCAATCAGGTAAATTTGCAGTGTGACCTAAATATGCCACGATAAAACTCGCACACAGCACACTATTAAGCACTAACCAAGCAAAACTAACTACTGAAAATGCGAGCGGTGTTTCCCAGATGTACTGATGTTGTAAGGTCAATATACCTGAATAGAACAAGCACATCACCATTAATTGCCAACGGAAGTGGGGCAAGCGCTGCAAATAGATACCCGCCAACATTCCTACAATAAATTCAAACCACCGAAGCCCAAAAGTGCCATAAAAAAATGGCAAAGCTACTTGATTTTGATACGCCCATAACAGGCTTACGCTGAGCGCTGATATCCCAAGCAGCGATAAAAGCATTGGGGGTAAATGACGAGCGCACCACCAAAGCAAGGGAAAGAGTAAATAACACTGCAATTCCCGATTAATCGACCACAAATGCCCTATAGCGTTGGGATACCCCTGAATGTCCAGTGCAAAAACCTGACCAAATAATCTCGGCAACGCCAGTAAGGGCTCCGTGCTACTGAGCTCATATACCAATAATAGCCCGCAAAATGCGGGCAAAATACGTAACAAGCGTTTGGCATAATAATCCCATAATTTAAAGCTAGCGTTGGGACAATAGGTCTGAGCAAACAACAAGCCACTTAGGCAAAAAAATAGTGAAACGCCTGCGTATCCATAATAGGCGAGCAGCTTAAAGGGATTGGCAGTGGCCAGCGGGGCAAAATACGGGCGTGCGATAAAGTGTGTATAGTGAAAAATAAACACCCAAAGCGCAGCTAACGCCCGTAGCTGATGGATTCTTGCAGAAATTAAAGCATTCACCCTCGATGCAATCGAACACTAACCTGAGTTGCTCGCGCGTGCTGCAAACACATCTAAGGCACGGGCAACCATATCGTCCATATCATAATAACGATTTTCGGCTAGTCGTCCGACGAGCGTGATATTGTTGAAGCGCTGTGCAAAAGTTTGGTACTGCGCAAAGCGTTGCGCATTTTCCTCGGTAAAAATCGGGTAGTAAGGTATGTTTTTGCTGGGGTCGTGGCGATCGTAAGCTTGGGGATACTCTTTTACAATCGTGGTGCCATTGACCGTTTGACCACTCAGGCGCTTGAATTCGGTGATGCGCGTATAGTCATAATCGTTGGGATAATTTACCGTAGTGGCAGCTTGGAAAAACTCTTGCTGTAAATGTTCAAAGTCAAAATGCAATGAACGATAAGGCAGCTCGCCAAAACGATAGCCAAATAATTCATCAATCAGTCCGGTGTAAATCAACTCGCCTTTAAACGGGGTATCGAATAACTGTAACGCCCCGGTGCCTGGATTAAACTGCATGACACTGTTAAAGTCAGTATTCAACATGAGACTGATATTGGGATGCTGTAACAGATTTTCAAAGATTTTAGTATAGCCATGTTTAGGCACCACCTGATATTTATCTTGAAAATAGCGGTTATCCCGCGAGATATGCACTGGCACACGCCCAGTGACTTCAGGTGAAATTTCCTCCGGCTTCATACCCCATTGTTTCGCGGTATAGTTAACAAATAATTTGTTATAGATAAAATCCGCCAGAAATTTTAGCTCCGCATCATCTTGTTGCCGCAATTCCAAAATGGGCACTTTTTTTCCATAGCCATAAACAGCAAGTAGCTTTGCGGTTAACGAAGCGGCTAATGCTGGGGGAAACAGTTGCTCAATCGCCTGTAAATTAAACGGCGCCGGAACCATCTGTCCGTCAATAAACGCCAGCACTTCATGTTGATAATTGCGCCATTCAGTAAATTGACTCAGATAATCGAAGACGTCTTTATTATCGGTATGGAACAAATGCGGTCCGTACTGGTGTATCAATACGCCCTGCTCATCAAAACAATCATAACAATTGCCGCCGATATGCCGACGTTTATCTATCACTAGAACGCGTTTTTGTTCCTGGGTCGCAAGTCTTTCTGCCAGTACGCTGCCAGCAAAGCCCGCACCAATAATAATGGTATCAAACATAATAAGTATTTCAGTATGAAACAAAAAATACCCATTATAACGATTATTAGGCGCAAGATCTCATAATGTCCTAGACGTAAACTAGAAAGCTACGATTAATTGAGATCATACTGAGTATTATTAATGATCACCTTTTCGATATTTTGGATCAGCATCTGCTCGCCCGTAGGAATGAAAGTCGCTTGCCACTCACGACTACCCTCGGTGTGTTGCACCGAATATTGCGCCAAATCTCGACCAATAATTAAGGTGTCCTCACCCTCCCCGCCTTGGTACACATCTTGGCCATCATCCGCAATCAGCACATCATTACCAGCGCCTCCCAGCAAGGTATCATTGCCGCTGTGAGCAAACCAGCCGCGTCCAGTATTACTATAATCCAGCAGAGTCAGCTCTGAATTTGCATTAAGACGCATACGGTATTCGGGTAAATGACTTAGGTACAACAAGCCATCTTCCCGCGTGCCACCCTGATTAAAATATTGCACAATCGCACTTTGTTCAGTAGGCGCCAAACTCCGACCTAACATACTGTTGACCAGTATTTGGCTGAAATTAAGATTATCCAATTGCTGATAACCTGGCAATGTCTTTAGATAATCCAAGGCCATGTTGGCCAATTGCTGATCACTGTAACCGGGAGCCGTTAATTGATTCAACAGCTTTATATCGGTCATTGGCTTTTGGGTGACCGCTTGATAAAGCAAAGATGTCGTGATCAGGCTATTGGGATTGGCCTTTAAAAACTGCAAATCCGTATGATAGCGATCTAATAAACTTAGATTAATGTCATAGCGCGTATTTGCAACCGGAGCAAAAGATGACGTTAGCTCAGTTTGTAAAGTATTGCTTCGGTTAAAGCTAAAATTCCAATGTCCTTGGTCTGGCAGTCCCCCTTGCAGCAAGTCATTACCTGTTCCACCCTCTAAATGATCATTATCCTCGCCACCTGCCAGTTGATCATTGCCGTCATCGCCATACAGTGTATCATTGCCATTACGCGAACCCAGAACATCGTTACCCCCTAAGCCACGTAGGATGTCATCTGCACTCCCTGACATAATATACTGCGCGGCATCATCACCGATCATAATATTTCTTCCTGCCCCCCCTTTAATGGTAACGTGACCAATCACAATCGCAAATTCAATATTCTCCAGCTGGATAACCGTGTCTGCAGGTAATTGCCGCGCATCAATCACCAGAGCTTCTTCGCGTAACGGATGCAGGAGACCATCGCCCCCTACCCCTTGAGCACCGTTAATACTTAAAGGATGAGTAAGCGCATTCGTAGTCGGCGCATTAAAAGTTATTTGGCGTACCGTCACTTGGGATTGATCTTTGACTGTCGGTGTATATGAATTAATGCCTTTATCAATAATATTGGCTAATTCATTACTTGTGACATGTGTCTGTGTCAGATTGATCAGTGTTTGCGCTAAATCCACCACTTGGGTTTGCCCCAGGTTTTGCGTGGTTGCACTTACCCCAATATTGGCGGGTAAATTAATTTCAAGGAGTGCTCGGCCTTGTGCATCGGTGGCTAAAGGTAAATTAATAACGGGGGTGTCATTAGTAGCATTCGTGTTAGGCGGTAAAACCAATGTTTGCCGCTGTTGCCCTGACGCCTCATTCGTCGTAATCAATTGCAAGGTATGCCCTGCAATGACGACCGTTTCCGTTTTTGTAGTAGTGGACGGAGGAGCTGCGGGAGCAGGGTCCTCAGGCGCGCTAGGGAAATTTAAAACATTGCCAGGATTATTTAAGAACACTCTTCCATCTTGGGTAGCTATCGTCGAGGTCCCCAAAGCAATAATTGGCCCCTGTTGAGAGATGTTGCCTTGGGTGGTACGCAGCCCCAAATCTCCTTTAACCAGCGCTTTACCAATCAGTAAATCTCCATGACTGTTCACGTCTAAGCTTTCAGCATTCACATTTTGTAGTAGCAGACTATTCAGATCATTAACCGCAACACGCGCCCCATTAAGACTTAAACCGCCAGCAAAGTCATTGCCCGAATTAATTAACTGAATATCCGCAGGATTAGTTGGGAGTGAATTATAGGCAAGTACGTCGGCCGCTCCAGTAATCTGTAGTGCCGTTCCTGCGGCTTGGCTAATCGGTCCTCCCGTGCTTTTGAGTTGCAATTCGCCCGTGCTGTTCAAATTACCTAAAAGCACTCCGCCCGCATTATCATTAATATTGGTTTGACCCATGATATTGGCACTCCCTGCACCATTCTGACTAAACGCCGAGGTTACAGTAAAATCTCCCTCACTCGTCAACCTGCCTCCTGCTTGATTAAAATCAGCAAGCGTAAGACCTCCGCTACCGATAATCAGCTCTCCGGCTTGCTGGTTAAATCGTCCTAGCGAAGTTAACGATTCCAGATGAACAGGGCCAATTTCTGCCGGAGCAACCTGAGTCGTATTGAAGTTAACCTCAACACCTGCGGGTAAGGCTACATTGGCCACATTACTTAAATCAGGCACCGCGCCATCCTGCCAATTAGCAGGATCAAACCAGTTACCCACCGATCCGCCTGCCCACGTTACATTTGCTAAACGGGTAATATTACCCTGACTCACTCCAGCATCCGACAGCAATGTATAGTTATGCGCATCAGCTCCCCCCAAGGTCATTCCTCTTATATTAACAGTTTTAAGATTGCCCACATTTTTATCGCTAAAATCAGCTGTAGCATGACTTAAGCTAAGATCATCGGTATTCAATTTGCCCTGAAAAACTGCTGTTGTTAGATTGAGAGTGGCATTGGTTGAACCATCGTAAACTTTATCGAGTACACTTATGTTTAGGAAGGTGAGACTTGCAGGCGTAATATTGGCAGTTAAATCAGTCGGTTGCACCACACTGTAGTTACCTGCATCCGCTCCAGTAAAACTTAAGCCTGTCACGGTGACGGCTTTGCCGTTGGCAACATCTTTGGTAGCAAAGCTTCCTACGGCAGTGCCAGTCACGTTGACGATATCGCTACCCAGCGGAGTAATGCTTGGCGTGCCACTTAAACTGGCAGCGGTGTTCGCGTTGTATACTTTGTTATTCGCGGTCAAGCCCGTAATGCTTAACGGAGCGGCAGTGATATTGGCAGTTAAGCCTGCGGGTTGCACCACACTGTAGTTCCCTGCATCGGCGCCAGTAAAACTTAAGCCTGTCACGGTGACGGCTTTGCCATTAG
>SXIZ01000278.1 GCA_005779525.1 Methylococcaceae bacterium | reverse complement strand
CTGCCAGCACCCCCAAGCTACTTAAGGCTATGGCTGCCGGAGGAAGATACCAGCCCCAGTTTAGTAAGTACCAGTGCGCCGCATACACTGCTCCCCATAACCCAGAGAGCAGCAGTACACTGCGCCCCAAACTCAGGTTTAGCCACCAGCAAGTACATACCGCTAAAATGATCAGCCATTCGATGAGCTTTGGGATAGGCTGAATAAACCCCTGATGTAACACCGAACGCAAGGCTTGCGCATGAATCAAAACCCCCGGAACAAAATTGGCATTATCTTGCTCCCAACGGGCTAGATTTACAGGTTGATAATGCCGATCTTCAAACGGAAGCACCGTCCCCACAAGCACGGATTTGTGCGCAAAAAGCTGTTTAAGTTTTGTAATATCCTGCTGTTGATATAACTGTAACACCTGTTGTAATGGGATATAGTTTAGCTGACTACCAAGCGCAAAATTGATATAACCTGCTTGCATAGGCTTATGTAGATGTTTGGCGAGATTGCCTACCAAGGTGGGTAGCACATTGCCATCGCGGTCTTTAACTGGCTTAAACTGCCTAACCACACGATCTGCTTCTAATTGCCACAACACATACGCATGTCCATCTTCCCCAGCGACCGACAAAAACGGCGGGTAGACTTTCCGCGCCAGTCCAGACTGTTCAATAGTGATGCCTAACACCACCGGGGCCACTTGTTTCAGCGCAGCCAAGCCACTTAAAAGCTTTTGGTCACTGTCAGGAATAATCGCGTTAAACGAGCGGTCGGGAAAACTAAAATCCAAACCCACAGCATTAGGCTGAGCCAACGCTAAGGCTTGAAATAACTCCCCCAAATGCGCGTGCCACAGTGCAAAGGGTTCAGTAAATAGTTGATAGGTTTGTTCATCAATGCCAATTAACACCACATCATCTGCGATGGGTTTAGGCTGCCAACGGCGTTGCCAATTAAAACTTTGATCTAGAATTTTTAAGCTCAGTAATTGCACTGGGGGAAACTGCTGCAGCCCGGAACTGCAGAGCAGACATACCAAAAACAAGAGCCAAGAGGTGTAGCGACGCAGCAATGACTTTATGCTAACAGCGGGATTTTGTGAGCGCTCAATCGACATCGCACTGTTCGCTATCCAAAAATTCCTGCGCATATTTTAGATACACTTTATGGTGCATAAAGGCATCATAGAGATCAGGATCGATATGCTGCTCATCTTTCATTTTGGCGAGAATAGCTAAGGCTTCGGATAATTTTTTTGGGGCTTTATACGGTCGATCTTTTGCAGTCAGCGCTTCAAAAATATCCGCAATAGCCATCGCACGCGCTTGAATTGACATTTGCTCGCGAGTTAACCCGCGGGGATATCCCTTGCCATCCATACGTTCATGATGACCACAGGCGTATTCAGGTACATTTTTTAAATGCTTAGGAAAAGGAATTTTCGCCAACATATTGATGGTACTAGAAATATGTTGATTAATCACTTGGCGCTCTTCGTTATTTAAGGTGCCGCGCGCGATACTGAGATTATAGATTTCATTATCACTTAAAAAGTTTCTAGTGCCGCCATCAGGGGTGTGTATTTGCCTTTGCGCCAAGTCCCTGACGCGTTGCTGGTCTTCTGGGTGCATAAACTCACCACCCTTATTCACTTTATGCAGAAATGCCTGATCATCCGCTAGCTGTGCAAGTTGCTGTTGGTATTCCTCTGCAAAAGTTTGCGCGAGTTCTGGCTGCGCCATACTGCGTTTTAATAAATTAATTTCCGCATCTCGACGCAAGATTTCAAAACGTTCGTCCACTAACTGGATACGATCATAGATGGTTTCTAATTTAGTCGCCTTATCTATCACATAAATTGGGGTCGTGATTTTGCCGCAATCATGCAACCAGCCCGCAATTTTAAGTTCATAACGGTCACGTTCAGACATGACAAAATCTTTTAAATAACCGTGATCAGTATTATGCGCCGCCTCAGCAATTAACATCGTCAGTTCTGGTAGCCTGCGGCAATGCCCTCCCGTGTAGGGTGAGGCTTCATCGATAGCCGTTGCGATTAATTGAATTAAGGTCTCAAACATCTGTTCAAGATCATTAGTCAATTGCTGCTTGGTTAATACGGTCGCGGCAAGCGAGGCTAGGGTTTCCGTGTATCGTTGCGCAAAATCTGAAAACGCGATGATATCGTGTGTGTCAGCATCCAGCGCGTTAATCAGTTCTAATACCCCCACCGTATCGCCTTCATGGTTACGCATCGGGACCGCTAGAAATGACTTGGAGTAATAATTATTTTGCTGATCAAATTTTTTAGTGCCAGAAAAATCAAATTGCTGGTCATTATAAGCATCAGCGATATTGATCGTGTTGTTGGTGTGATACACACAACTGGCAACATTACTTAAATTTTTTGTCCCATCGGGCAAATACAGCGGCACACTGGACATCTTCATCGGGTTGCCAGACACACCGCCCAACGATAAGTTTAAAGACGACGACTGCACGATTTCCATATGCAACGCATCGTCTTTTAACAAAAACAAGGTACTTCCATCGGCATGCGCAATCGCTTTCGCCCCGCGCACAATATTATCAAGAACTTTCGCAACATCAGTTTCAGCAGAAACCGCCAGCCCGATATTGATTAACTCATCTAACTGTTGAGTTACTTTCTGATTTAATTCAATATGTTGTTGCGCAATCATCTAAAACAGCCTCGGAAATACTAGCTTACCCATTTATCTTTACATGATAGTGCAATTTTTGTTATGCATTCTAAAATTTACAGGATTTTTTTATGCTCAACCATGTAGGGTACGCTTCATGGCTGCCCTTCTAAACAAAGTCTCAAGCAAAAGCGATTTAAAGTGGCTCTAAACGATGATTTTCGCCAGCAAGTGGTATTTGGTTCTGGTTTTAATGCGATTGCCCTGTCCCTCGTGTCAACTCACTAGTCGTTGTTGCTTAATTGAGCTACAATTAAGTAATTTTCTATCGAGGATAAAGATATGGCTAGCAATGCATTTGTACGTGCAAGAATTGATGAAAAGTTAAAAGATGAAGCGACTGCAGTACTTGCCGAGATGGGCCTTACCGTATCGGATGTGGTGCGAATTGTTTTAACAAAAGTCGCCAAAGAAAAAGCACTACCCTTTGAAATGCGCATTCCTAATAAAGTGACTGCGGCTACTTTGCAAAAGAGCGAGCGAGGCGAAGATATCCATCATGCAAAAGATGCAAACGATCTTTTTGATCAATTAGGTATTTGATGCGTCAGCCTGACTATTCGGGCCAATTTAAGCGAGATATTAAGCAACTTCAAAAACGAGGTAAAGATATGATTAAGCTGAAAGTATTACTAGAGCTGGTCATTTCCGGCGTTCCGTTACCTGCGAGTTATCTTGATCATCCCTTAAAAGGCGATAGGCGTGGTTATAAAGATGCGCACATTGAGCCAGACTGGTTGTTAATTTACAAAGCAGATGCCGATTATGTGCGCTTTGAGCGAACTGGCAGGCATAGTGATTTGTTTGATGCTTAACACGTACGTTGGAACGCAATAGCGGTTCCGAAATTTGGCGGATCGACCTAGCATCCCTCTGCCCTACTGCGCTGCTGTTAAAAAAGCCAGTACATCTTCGTTGTCGACCTGGTCGTAAATGGCGGCGACGGATATCGTAATGTTTAGCGAGGTAAAGGTGATGTCGTCACCTAGATAGTAATAAGAAGATTGCCAATGTTGCTGTTTGCGAAACACTTGAATTTCGCCTTTGTCTTGTTCTATTAAGACATATTCTTCCAATGTCGGAATACTTTGGCAGCGCAGGCGTTTGCTGGTTTGGTCAAATTTTCGCGTACTTTTGGAGAGTACTTCAATAAGGATAATCGGAGAGGTTTTGTAATAATCATGTGCTTTGTCTTCCGTGCATACGACCATGACATCAGGATAATAAAAGTCATCCGCAACCCGTACTTTCATGTCCGCGATGAAGGTTCGGCAAGATTTGCCTTTTAATTGGTTTTTGAGTTCGCTGAAGATATTGCCTGCCAGCAGATTATGGTTTTCACTGGCACCTGCCATCGCAAAGATTTCACCATCAATAAGCTGGTGTTTGGTGTCGGCCAGTTGTTCAGCGTGTAAATAGTCTTCAGGGCTGATGGGGTGATTAGCGATATTGATTTGCATGGGATTTTTTGCCAAGTAGAATGTCGATTGCTTAATCATACCACTAAGGTTGCCGTACTTGATAAGTCTTTAAACCGTAAGGCAGTTTGCTAGCTCGCAACCACACTACAACCGGCCTCTTAATTTTGGATGACTTTTGGATACAGAAGAGTTTATGCCGAATTATCGACGGAACTTTGTGGTAGCGAGTAGCCTGGCTGGAACAAAGTGGAATCCAGGAATTCGAGGTTTAGATTTCCCGGATTGCGCAGGGCTTCATCCTGGCTAACGGCTGAACAGTGGTGCCCAATAATCGAAAATAATGCGTAAATCCAAAAGCCATAGCCGTATGGAAACACCGTAATGTCGGGCATAAAAAGCATGCCCGACCTACACGGCTGATATAGATATAATTACTTCTTTTGCCGCTAATTTTATCGGAGTGATTCTGTGGTGGTTACTCTATACTCTTGAGCAGTTTCGTTCCCCATTTTTTGACCTAAACCGCTTCTAGGGCTATCTTGGCCTTTTGTGTTCGTTAGAATTTTACGTTTCTTTTCGCTCATCAGTGATCTACCTTGTTTGGTCAGACCCTCTTAATACACTGTCCGAAATTTGGGCTCCACGATAAAGGTTGAGACACAGACAAAAGGCAGTGCTAATAAATGCTTGAGCATTTCATGCTAATAATAAATTTCTCCCTGCCCGAGTATACTGTCAGGTATATTATGCTTTTATTCTGTTAAAAAAAATTGCATGGCAAATATTAGTATTCGTGGTGCGCGGACGCACAATCTTAAAAATATCGATTTAGAGTTACCTCGCGATGCCTTGATTGTGATTACTGGCTTATCCGGCTCGGGTAAATCCTCCTTGGCATTTGACACTATTTACGCTGAAGGTCAGCGCCGTTATGTAGAATCCTTATCCTCTTACGCCCGCCAGTTTTTGGCTATGATGGAAAAACCAGATGTCGATCACATCGAAGGCTTATCGCCTGCAATTTCCATAGAACAAAAATCTACCTCGCATAATCCCCGTTCTACCGTCGGTACTATCACCGAAATTTACGATTATTTGCGTTTGTTGTATGCACGCGCAGGTACTCCCCGCTGCCCGGAACATCAAGTATCTTTAGAAGCACAAACCATCAGTCAAATGGTTGATAGTGTTTTAAGTCAAGACCCGAATAAGCGTTGGTTATTGTTAGCGCCGGTAGTCAATGCCCGTAAAGGCGAGCATGTGCAGTTACTCGATAGTCTGAGAGCACAGGGTTTCGTGCGTGCACGCATCAATGGTGAAATCTATGATTTGGATGAAACCCCAGCGCTGGATTTAAAGAAAAAACACACGATAGAAGTGATAGTTGACCGCTTTAAAATCCGCGACGATATTGCCCTGCGCCTTGCTGAATCTTTTGAAACTGCGCTGCGTATCGCCGAAGGGATTGCAATAGTCATGGCTATGCCGGATGATGAGGATAAAAATGCTGAACCTACGACCTTATTGTTTTCCGAGCATTATTCCTGCCCCTATTGTGGCTACAATCTGACTGAATTAGAACCGCGCATTTTTTCGTTTAATAATCCCAAAGGCGCCTGCAGTAGTTGCGACGGTTTAGGCGTCAGCCAACATTTTGATCCACAATTAGTGATCCACAATAGCAGCATCAGTTTGGCTGGTGGAGCGATTCGCGGCTGGGATCGACGTAATGCCTACTATTTTCAAATCATATCCGCGCTCGCGCAGCATTATGATTTTGACCCGGAAGTACCGTTTGACACTTTACCCGAGAGCGTGCAACAAATCCTGCTCTATGGCAGCGGCAATGAGCCAATAGAATTTAAAATGAGCTTAGGCAATGGCAAATCGCGCACCGAACGCCATGTATTCGAAGGCATTATTGCCAATATGCAGCGCCGTTATTTAGAAACCGACTCGCCGATGGTGCGCGAAGAACTGGCAAAATATCTGACCCAAAAAACTTGCAGTAGTTGTAATGGTGCACGCTTAAATCTAGCCGCACGCCATGTGTTTGTGCAGGATATGGCTGTGCAGCAGATTACTGCCCTGCCGATTCAGCAAACCCTAGACTTTTTTAATGCCTTGCAACTTCCTGGTCAAAAAGGCGAAATTGCCAATAAAATCGTCAAAGAAATCCAGCAACGTTTGGAATTTTTAATGAATGTCGGCTTGGATTATCTCACCCTGGATCGCAGTGCTGATACCTTATCCGGCGGCGAAGCGCAACGTATTCGCCTGGCCAGTCAAATTGGCGCGGGCTTGGTTGGCGTGATGTATATTTTGGATGAGCCTTCCATCGGCTTACATCAACGCGATAATCAGCGCTTGTTGAATACTCTGTTTAAGCTGCGCGATCTCGGCAATATTCTGCGCCTGCGTGTCGTCACCATGG